>NZ_JAJAFZ010000009.1:0-116964 GCF_025384895.1 Photorhabdus kayaii | reverse complement strand
ATTGAATTCGTATTTTTTATTATTAGATAATATCGGTATTGTTAATTCTATTGTGATATGTGGATTTTTCATAGAATATTTTGATATATCTATGTCTGAATCTAGTTAATTACAAGAATGATTATTTCATAATAATATAAAAATATATTCTTATATAATTTCGGTTATTTGTCTTTATAATGATAATTTATTTTATATGATTTCATATAAGAATATTTAATGATATTAATATATATCCTTATTATTAAATAATAATATCAAAAATTTATACGGGATTTTATTGATATAACTGTCAGAGTTGACAGTAGACTTTTAAGTGTAATTTTATAATTATAATTTTTGTTAATTAACCCTTGTGTGAGAACACAAATGAATGCGCTTATTGTTAATAGGTATGAGTTTATTCTCCATAGTTATTGATAAATTGAATAGTTTCATCAATAAATTAATAGGTATATTAGATGTTGAATTGATTTATTTATGTGTTGATAAAAATACCTTGTCATCATTATATGTTCTTCATATTAACCCAGACATAAGGGATAAAACTGGTATGAATCTTGGTAAAAGCATATTACAAACTATAGGTAATACTCCAGTAGTTATGTTGAATGGTAGATATACTAAAGGTATTAATGTCTTTCTCAAAATGGAGAATATTAACCCCGGTGGGAGTATTAAAGATCGTATTGCAGTTGCTATGTTGGAAAGGGCTGAGGCTCAGGGGGAATTAAGACCGGGAATGGTGGTGATTGAGCCATCATCGGGTAATACGGCAATTGGTTTGGCAATGGCGTGTGCCGTTAAAGGTTATCGATTTATTGCGGTTTTGGATCGCATGGTGCCGGCAGCGAAACGCGATAACATAAAAGCGTTTGGCGCGGAAATCATTTTCCTGCCAGAATTTGAAGCGGGAACGGATACTGTCAAATATCGCATTGATTTAACTAAAGAGATTATAAAAGCCTATCCGAATGCGTTTAGCCCTATGCAATTTGAAAATCAGGTTAATCCTGATGAACATTATCGTTCCACGGGGCGTGAGTTGTATGAAACCTTTGGCAATAATTTGACGGCTTGTTTTGTGACGGCAGGAAGTTGTGGAACACTTACTGGAATTTCCCGTTATTTGAAAGAGAAAAATCCACAGGTACAAATTTATGGTGTTGAACCCGTGGGGTCTATTATTTTCGGTGGTGAACCAGGAAAATATTTAGTACAAGGTGCAGGACTAACGTTTATACCTTCTATTCTGGATCGTACCAATATCGATATTACCTTGAAAGTTGCAGATATTGATGCATTCCGAGTAGCAAGAAAGTTAGCCAGAAATGAAGGTATTTTAATTGGTGGAACGGGAGGTTGCGCGGTAAGCGCAGCATTAAATCGCCTGGATGATTTTAAACCTGGAGATAATATTGTTGTCATTATTCCTGATAGTGGAGAACGTTATATAGACACAATTTATAATGATACTTGGTTATTTGAAAATAATTTCTCAGAATTAGTTGAGGACAGTAAAACAGAACCTCAACTAGAAGAAATTATTACAAACATGGGGTGCGTATTAAATGAAGTCTGATCGTGTTTTGGTGATTTACTATAATCGCCTCTATAATCCTCTTATCATAAGAAGTCTTAAATCTGAATATAGAGAGGTAATTGCTCTTTATATTGATGAAGGGCAGGTAAGAGACATTGACGATATTGAATTGGAATGTATGGTTGCAGGTGCTGATAAATTTATCTATAAAGATTATCGAGCACAATATGCTGAACACTTCCTTACAAAAGCGATAAAAGCGAATGCTATTTATCAAAATGGTTATTTTCTCAGTGCGGCACTTTCCCGGCCTGCGATTGCTGAGGCGGCAGTTGAAGTAGCCAATGAGCTCAATATTGATTATATTGCCCATCAATTCAGAGGTAATGATCAAGTCAGAATGGATATGAATATAGAAATTCTGAATAAAATACCTATTGCTTCGTTGAGAGATTTTAAATACGACGAAAATATCGTAAATAGTTATGCTATGAAGTATGGTATTCCTCAAGAATTTGGTTGTAATAACCCTTATTCTACTAGTGAAAATATATGGGGATTAAGTGTCGAATGTGGTCAGTTGGCAGAACCGGAAACATTAATTCCTGAAGATGTCAGAGAGAAATTATTTGAGCATGCACTATCAGCCACTGAGCCAATATTTTTGTCATTAGGTTTTGAGAATGGTATACCGATATCGATTGACGGCGAAAAGAAATCATTATATGAAATTATCGAAATATTAAATAAGATTGGTAAAAAACTATCAATTGGTATTTTTGATATTGTTGAAGATGGCATTGTCGGTTTGAAAACACGCGCAATTTATCAATCACCTGCCGCACATATCTTAATTACCGCACATCGTGATTTAGAATGTTATTGTAGTAATCGTCACGAAAATTGGTTTAAAGAGATAATTGATAAAAAATGGGTTGAATTAGTTTATTCTGGGCTTTGGTATGATCCCTTATTAACTCATTTAAACCACTTTATTGATAGCATGAATCAACATGTCAATGGTGAGATTAAACTTGAATTAGGCTATAAATATGCCAACGTTTGTTCTCGTACTTCAAAGACGACTATCTATGATGATAATTTAGCAATATATAATTGTGGGCATTTATATAGTCAAAACGATGCCGAGGGATTTGCAAAAATATTTAATATCCATACTAAGCAAAGTGCTAAATCTAAGATGAGGCAAAAGTTATGATTAAAGAATTATTAATGTGTAAACCGGATTTTTATGATATTGAATACGTTATTAATGACTGGATGGACCCTAATAATAGAGTCAATAAAGAATTGGCACAGCAACAATGGGATTTTCTTTATGAACGGTTGACTGAACGTGGCATCACTATTCGCACTATCGATCCTGTTAATGGTTTGCCTGATATGACTTTCTCAGGTGATTGTGGAATGGTGCATAATAATAAATTCCTTGCTAGTAATTTCCGGCACGCTGAACGCCAGGGGGAAAGCCAGTACTATATCGATTATCTGGAAAATCTAGGTTATGAGATACATCGTGTTGATAAAGGTATTTATTTTGAAGGGCTTGGAGATGTTATCTATTGGGATAATGACATCATATTTGGTTATGGTCCTCGCTCAGATAAAGAAGCAATAAATACAATTCAGAAAGTCTATCCAGAACTTAAAGTTAAAGGTGAACTACATATTCAGGATAAGACTTTCTTTCATGTGGCTCTGGCATTCTCGTTTATTGACAAAGATACGGTTATTTACTATCCAGAAGCATTTACTAAAGAGAGCCAGAATTATATTGATAAAACATTTGAACGCCGGATCTCAATATCAGAACATGACGCTAAGGAATTATTTGTCTGTAATAATATCCCAATAGGTAAAGATATTCTCATGCATGATTGTTCTATAGAGGTTGAACATCAATTAAATAATTATGGTTATAATGTCATTAAATGCGATATGAGTGAATTTTTAAAGAGTGGTGGTAGTCTGCGCTGCTTAGTATTAAAAATTAAATAATTATAATGGGAGGATAATAAGTCATGTATATTTTAGGTATAAATTCAGTTTACCATGAATCAGCAGTTTGCTTATTAAAAGATGGAGAAACTATTTTTGCCATTGAAGAAGAGCGTTTAAATAGAAGAAAACACGGAAAACCAGCAAATGTTGATAATCCTGATGAACTACCATTGGCTTCCATTGAAGTTGCATTAGACTTTGCGGGTATTCGCTTGGAAGATGTGAGTCATATTGGGTTTTCTATTGATCCGATAGAACGAAGAAAATCAGTCTTTATTGATGAAGTCACCAGTGAGGGAAATTGGGGAAGTGTATCGGGTGAGTCCATTTTTTATCGTAAGACCACTTCAGTACCAGAAATTTTACAATCAATGGGATTCCGTGGTCAATTTCATTGGGTTCCTCATCACACAGCTCATGCGGCATCTGCTTATTTTGTTTCGCCATTTGATAAAGCATTAACCTTATCACTTGATGGTGTGGGAGAGGATAATACCGCAGGGGTATATCTGGGCGATGGCAATAGTCTGAAGAAAATTAAAACCATTGAATACCCTAATTCAATTGGTTTTATGTGGGAGAAATTGGCAGAATTCTTGGGCTTCTCTGTATACGATGCCTGTAAGGTGATGGGAATGTCTGCTTATGGTAAGCCTGAAGGTTTTATGCCAGCGTTCCAACAACTTGTCAAAATTTATGAGAAAGGTGAGTTTACTATCGATAACACCATTCTCAATTTCCGCAGCCAAGACTTTTCTAAATTAGAATCTTTGTTTGGTATTGTGAAAAGAGTTCCTGGTGGAGAGGTAGCGCAGGAATATTATGATATTGCTGCTTCTCTCCAGCAAATAACTGACGAAATAGTGTTAAATATGGCTCATCATTATTTGCAGGAAACAGCAACGAATAAACTCTGCCTTGCGGGTGGCGTCGCATTGAATTGCATAACGAATAAACGGTTATATGAAGAGTTGGATATCGAAGATATCTTTATTCAGCCTGCTGCACATGATGCCGGGACTGCCACAGGTGCCGCACTATTTATTTGGCATCATATTCTTGAAAATAATCAGCGCTATCCTCTGACGCATACCTATTGGGGTCTGGAATATAGTGAAGATGATTACCAGCGTAGTTTGAAGGCCCACGGTTTGGACTGGACATATGAAGAGAATATTCATGAGGTTGTCGCAGGCTTGCTGGCTGAAAATAATGTCGTTGGCTGGTTCCAGGGGAGGATGGAATTTGGGCCGCGGGCATTAGGTAATCGTAGTTTGTTGGCTGATCCAAGAAATAAAGATATTCGCGATTTAATGAATCGTAAAGTTAAACATCGTGAAATGTTTAGGCCATTTGCGCCTAGTGTATTGCGTCAACATGTTGCTGATTGGTTCCATGTTCGGAAGGAATTACCGGAAGCTGCAAAATATATGTTGTTAGCGATGGATGCTAAAGTGGATAAAGCATCGAAAATTCCGGCAGTGGTTCACGAAGATGGTACTGCCAGAGTTCAGGTGGTAGATAGTGCATCAAATCCAGATTATGCCCAGTTGATTGAGGCATTTTATCGGAAAACCGGTGTGCCTTTGTTGCTGAACACTTCTTATAATGATAGCGAACCAATTGTTTGTTCACCGGAAGATGCTATTAAAACTTTCATGAAAACTAATATTGATTATTTAGTTTTGGGGAATTATTTGATTAAATCGATTCATTAATTATTGCATAGTAAACGTCTATCCCAGTAGGTGTAATTGATGAAGTCAATTTGGGCATTGCTCAGTTTCAAATTGATAAATACAATAGTCTAATGGGATAGATATACCCTATGGATTTCAAGATGCATCGCGACGGCAAGGGAGTGAATCCCCGGGAGCATAGATAACGATGTGACCGGGGTGAGTGAGCGCAGCCAACAAAGAGGCAACTTGAAAGATAACGGGTATAATAAGGTTGAGGTAATATTAATGATACATAAGATCATACTGGCTCGCTTTTTTTCTGTTTTTTCAGAGGCATTTGTTATGTTCGCTGTGCCTGTATTAGTATATACCTCAACTAATAGCGCTTCACTTTCATCTTTTGCTTTTGGGCTTGAACGGCTATTCAGAGTGATTTCTCTCCCCATTTCTGGTTGGATGGGGGACAGGATGCATACTCTGGTTATGTTATTCCTGAGTGATATTCTTCGATCATTAGTTTGCTTATTTCTTTTTATCCTTTCATTTATATATTCTGATAATAGTATCGTATATATCATTATTTCTCTCTCATGTGTTTTATCCTTTTTTAGTGGAGCGGGATATGTCAATCTTGAAGGTTTTGTCTCTAAAAACATGAGTGCAATAGAATTACCTTCTGTTAACTCTCGTTTACAATTTGTTGAACAGTTTACCTATATTGCAGCCCCGGCGGTTGTCGGTGTGCTGGTTTATAAATTCAGTGTTTATGCGGTATTTGCATTTGCATTTTTTCCTTTCCTAATTAGTAGTTTGATATGGTTTCAGCTACAAAGGAAAAACCGGATTGAAGAACACGCTAATAGAGAAGGGTATAATCTGCCGGCCATTTTTAAATTCTTGATGGAAAACCCACCCTTGTTACGCGTCATTAGCCTGACATTCCTGATGAATGTGATGCAAGGTGCTATTTTGTCAACGGCAGTTTATGTTATTACCAGTGTTTTTTCACAGCCGAAAGGGAGTTATGCTCAGCTTTTGGCTTATGCGGGGCTGGTGAATTGTTGTGTTTTTTTTATTGCGCCAAAATTGTGCCGGATTTTTGATGTGCGTATCGTTGGTGTAACGGCTTTTCTGATTGCGTTATGTGGTCTGACACTATTTGCGACTGGGCCGTTATTTGTGGTTTACACATTAGGTTTCTTACTGGTTATTGGTTCGGAAGGTTGTTTTAATCTTTTTTCCCGCTCTTATCGAGCAAGTCTTATTCCGAAGCAGCGTTTTTCTCAGTATCTTGGTGTGGTGCTGGTTTTGAATCAGTTAGCGACACCTTTAACCAGTTTTATTTGTGCTAATTTACTGAACTATTTTTCCTACAATAGTATTTATCTGATATTCTCTGCATTTGTTTTATTGATGTTTATCATTATTAATCCTTATCGTTCGCTTAAATTTAATCTGCATAATAGTCAATAATGGAGGAAATATGAGTTCGAAAAAATATTTGTTAGTGCTTGATTATCTTCCGGCAAGGCTGAATGAAATCGTCAATATTCGTGACTATATTCGATATAATTACTCCCTTGAATTGGTAATTATTAGCGATATGTTGTCCGGTGAGGAAAAAAATGTCACACCATTTGTCTATCATATTCCTGTACGAACAGAGAATTATGTTGATAGTGTGATGACAGTTCTTGCTGAACTTAATATGACATGTGCTGGTATTCTTCCTTTTATGGATGCGGTATCTGGGTATACTGCTGTTATCGCGAAGAAATTAAACGTTTATGGTGATGATCCCGAATTAAGTTTCGCAGGTATTGAGAAATATCAATTTCGCCAACAAGAAACTCGAATATTACCGTTGCTTGCGGCACAACATATTAAGACGCCTCGATATACTTTCATTAATGAGATTAAAGAACTGGAAGAGTTTTATGATTCTGTTCCGTATGGTGTGATTATTAAGCCTAATTGTGGTCGGGCAAATGTAGGCGTGGTAGCGGTTAAAGATAGAAGTAAAATCCCAACGGCTTTTGCTCAATCTGTTGAGCAATCTGGTGGTAATCAAACTCTTGCAGAAGAACTTATTATTTTCGATACAGAATATTCGTACGATGGTATTGGTTGTATGGCATTTTTAACGCAAAAAGTTTCCCAGAAAGGGGAATTTCCTGTTGAAATAGGGCAAATAGTTCCGGCGCAATGTGATGGCAGAAATACGATTGCATTACATAAAGCGGGGCAGGCAATGAATCTGATTTCAGGGCAGACTCTTGGCGCATTCCATAATGAGATTAAGCAAGATAGTAAAACGGGAGAAACTTTTCTGGTTGAAACTAATCGTAGACCAGCGGGTATGCGTATTTGGGATATGGCTAACCGGGTATATGGTATAAGCTTGCAGGAAATTTGGGTTGACCATTTAGTCAAAGGATTTAGTGATCGAATGATATTGCCTGAAGCAAAGGGAAGGGCATTTTTGATTAATTTGCTGGCAGATAAAGATGGCAAAATTAATGATAAATTCGATCAAACAGAAGTTAATGAAGTATTATTAGCATCTGTTGATAATATTTTGAGTAAATTATGTTATGAAATTATTGCAATAAAAATTAGTTTAGATAAGAATTCACCGGTTTATGAAACACCAAAAAGCAATAATGATTTCTGTGGTTACGTTTGTGTGCATATTAATGATGAGCACGTCAAATGTGAATCCCTGATGAATGAGATTAATGATGCATGGAGAGAGATATTGTCTAATTATATTGTATAATTTCGTATGGTTAGAGCCTTATTTTGGCTCTAATTATTATATGATTAGATTATATGCTATTGCTTTAGCAACTGCTGCAACTTTATTGGGAACCACTAATTTCTCCATAACATTGTTAATGTGGAAATTAACTGTTCTTGTTGAAATATCCAGTATATCGGCTATTTCAGCAGAAGTTTTTCCCTCACAAGTCCATCTTATGACTTCAACTTCTCTGGTAGAGAGCGTTGGAACAATGATTTTATCCTTTTTATTTTTTAGATTATTAAATGTTTTTATGCATTCATTTGCCAATATGCCTAATACTCCTGCTTTATTAAGTATTTCATTGTGGGAAATAGAGCCTTCTTTTCTGGCAACTGAAAAAATTGACCTTTCTCCATGATAACCTTTAATTTTTATTGAAAGACTATTTTTAACTTCATTTTTATTTGAATTTGATTTTTTAATCATAAAATCAGCAGATTTTGATATTTTATCATTACAAACTGACGGAATAGAGAAAGTGTAATCACCATTCATTAATTGGTCGCTGTCGTGATTATTATCTTGATTATAATTGCTTGCAGTTTCTATATTTAGGTTGGTTATTAGAACATATTTTTTTGTCGTGAATGGATATTTTTCTTCCTGATAAATTGAGTAGAATTCAAAACCCAGATAGTTTATCGCGTTTAACAACCTCTTTTCTAATTCAGGCATGGTTTTGGACTTTTTAATTTCTGATAAAATCTCATTAAATGGTTTATTCATAAGATTTTCCTCATCATATAATATTTGCAATAAAATTAATTTTATATAAAAAATATTTTATTCATATAATCAATTATAAGTAAAAATTTTTAAAAATTGAATTTTTATATTGTAACCTTTAAGAAATAAATATGCTACTTAGAATTATATCTATTATTAGCTCTTATATATTTGGGCGACATGTATTTTCCGGGTGACATCTTCGGTTTACCCTGCTGCATGGCGCTGTTATGCTTACAAATCTAATTTAATTTGATCACAGGTATTTTCATGGCAAAACTTTCTTTTGACTCTATCGAAGCACAAGCAAGTTATGGGGTTGGCTTGCAGGTTGGTCAGCAATTACTGGAGTCTGGCCTGCAAGGTCTGGAACCTGAAGCGTTGTTAGCGGGGTTATGTGATGCGCTGGAAAATCATTCTCCAGCGGTGCCGGTCGATATATTGCATCGTGCCTTACGTGAAATGCACGAACGTGCAGATGGTGTGCGTCGTGAACGTCAGCAAGCTATGGCAGAAGAGGGTCAGAAGTTTCTGGCAGAAAACGCTCAGCGTGACGGTATAAGCACGACAGAATCTGGTTTACAGTTCTCTGTACTAAAACAGGGTGATGGTGCAATTCCTGCCCATACTGACCACGTGCGTGTTCATTATACGGGTCGTCTGATTGATGGCACCGTGTTTGACAGCTCAGTACAGCGTGGTGAACCTGCTGAATTTCCTGTAAATGGGGTGATTGCTGGGTGGATTGAAGCATTGACGTTGATGCCTGTCGGTTCTAAATGGGAACTTTATATCCCTTATAATCTGGCTTATGGCGAGCGTGGTGCCGGTGCATCGATTCCCCCATATAGCACTCTGATTTTCGAGGTGGAATTGTTGGAAATTCTGTAAGTTTTATCCAGAAGTAGGATTAAAAAATAGCCGGTATATCCGTCTCAGACTACTGACAAACCCATTTAAAAAATGGGGGATATTTTCAAACCATCGAAAATTTCAGCTAGGATGTCGCCGATGAACTGGCTTTCCCTCAATTTCCTAATTATTTCTTTAAATAGAGTCTTTGGCCCGCCAGCTTTTGCCATTTATCTGAAAAATAGACAGGAATGCTATTAAGAGTGGTAATAAAATTCTTACCGTTCCAATAAAAAGATCAATTGGTAATATAGTCTAAAATGATAACAGATGACTAACCGCAGAGGTGTGTGATGCTAGAACAAATCTGCCAACTGGCTCAGGAAGCTGGTGCGGCTATTATGACAATTTATCAGGATGAACATCCCCTGAAAGTTGATCATAAGCAAGATGATTCACCGGTTACTATGGCTGATATTGTGGCTCATAAAATAATTAAAGCCGGATTATCCCGTATCGCTCCGGAAATTCCACTGTTGTCGGAAGAAGAGCTTCCTACTTGGGAAGAGAGGCGTGATTGGAAGCGCTATTGGTTAGTTGATCCTCTGGATGGTACCAAGGAATTTATTAATCGTAACGGTGAATTTACGGTTAATATCGCCTTGATTGATGGAGGCGTTCCTGTGATGGGAGTGATATATGCTCCTGTGCAGGATACGCTTTATTCCGGGCAAGGGCGGCAGGCATGGAAAAAAGTCTGTGGAGGTCAATGTTTGCCGATTAAGATTCGTGATGCTAATCCACCAATGGTCGTCGTTAGCCGCTCCCATATGGATACAGAATTAGAAGATTATCTCAATCAGTTAGGTGAACATCAGACGGTTTCTGTGGGCTCTTCACTGAAGTTCTGTTTGGTGGCTGAAGGAAAAGCGCAACTTTATCCTCGCTTTGGACCCACTCATATCTGGGATACTGCGGCGGGTCATGCTATAGCCATTGCTGCTGGTGCTCACGTGACCAACTGGAAAGGCCAGACGCTAGATTATACGCCTCGTGAATCATTCCTGAATCCGGGATTTAGAGTAACGATTTTTTAATCGTGGTTGTTTTCTAGTAGATTTGTTTTTCAGCGGAATTGTGGTGATAAGGGCAAACGAAAACATACCTGTAAGTCGTTATCACCACGGATGTTTTTACTGTAGTTCCTTACGGACTAATTCAATGACCTGTTTGATTTCACTATTGTTTAACGCACCTTCTTTGGTAAACTTCGCTACGCCATTTTTGTCCAGGACAATAATGGCAGAACTTTTAGCTTCCAACTGCCAAGCTTTTTTGACCACACCGTTGCTGTCAGCGATAAACTGAGACCACGGAAACTCTCTTTTGCTATCTTCAATACTGCTGCGGACAAATGGTCCAGTGCCGAATATTGCATCATTGATATTGATGATGGTGGTTGTTTGGTATTTTTCTTTTGAAAAATCAGCGCGTTTTATTTCTTCTATCAGTGGGGCATTCATCTCTTTAGCTGCACTACGACCTGCAATATGTTGTATGACTCTCACTTTACCAATCAGTTTTCCACTATCCCAATTTTGGTAGCTAAACTTGTTATTGTTGAGTAACAACTCACCTTTATCAGAAACACTGATCGCAGGAACCTGTTGTTCCAGAGTGATGTTGTGGGCGAATGCTAAAGCAGGAGAACAAAGTAGCGCAGCATATAGCATAAAGTTCTTTATCATAATTTTTCCTTTGTAGGTTAATGTGACAATGCATGGATCTCTAGCATAGCGGGTATTAACTGATTTATCTCTTTAAAGAAGATCAAATTTTTAACATTAAGTAAGAGATAAAGTTACATAGTTATGTATATCTAAATATCTGTCATTTTATGTAAATTCAGTGCATAAAACTAAAAATGGAGGGAACAAAATCGGATAAATTCAGTCTATTATTCTACATAACGGTATGGTGTATGGAGTTGGTTCACCAAACGTAACCGTAAGAAGTAGTTAGGAGGAAAAAAGCAGAGATGAAAATTTTTCACCGATATAACCCACTGAAAATTGCTCTCTACGTTAAAACTTTATTCCGTGGACGTTTATACATTAAAGATATGGGGGCTTTTGAATTCGACTGCGGCAAAATTTTACCGCCGAAGGTGAGAGATAAGCGCCATTTTAGTGTAATGAGTGAAGTCAATCAGCAAGTGCTACGTTTGCAGGCCGAAATAGGATAGATAAAACGAAAAAGAATCGGGTTGCATACTGGTGTAATCTGCGCCACAAAATAACAATAAGTGGCGCTTAACATGAGAATACTAAACGGCCTTAGCTCAAGAATAGGCCGTTTTTATTTATCATCACTGATAGGCAGGTTTTGCGTTGGTGTCGTGGTGAGAGTATCAGTGATTTTTGTGACTAATAGCTGATCGATTTTGTAGTTATCAATATCGACAACTTCAAATTTGTAACCAGCAAACTTAACTGAATCAGTACGCTTTGGAATTTTACGCAACCGAAACATCATGAAACCTGCAATGGTTTCATAGTTACTTGAATCAGGAAAATTATCAATATCCAGTACACGCTGTACATCATCAATAGGTGTTCCTCCTTCTACTAACCATGAATTTTCGTCACGGATGATGATCTGCTCTTCTTGTCCTTGGTCGACTAAATCACCCATCAGTGTGGTCATAACATCATTAAGGGTAATCACACCCATTACCAACGCATATTCATTCAGGATAATAGCGAAATCTTCACCCGCTGCTTTAAAACTTTCCAGTGCATCTGAAAGTGTCAAGGTATCTGGAATGATCAGCGCGTTGCGGATCTGGACACCTTTATTGAAGCTTAGGCTTTGACCACTTAGGACACGGTTAAGCAGATCTTTGGAATCCACATAACCGATAACGTGATCAATATCTCTATCACATATTAGGTACTTGGAATGTGGCTGGCTAGAAACCCATTGTTTGATACTTTCCTCGCTTTCATTCTTATCGAAGTAAATGATATTTTCCCTTGAGGTCATGGCAGAAGGCACTGTGCGGGATTCGAGCTCGAACACGTTTTCAATCAGTTCATGCTCTTGTTTACGCAACACACCAGCAACAGCTCCTGCTTCCACAACCGCAAAAATATCATCGGATGTGATATCTTCATTACGCGCTGTCGGAATTTTAAAGAGCTTAAAAATAAGATCAGACAGGCCATTAAATAGCCAAACTAGTGGACGACAAACTGTCAGACAGAAACGCATTGGGTTAACGATTTTCACGGCGACTGCTTCAGGCTTAATCATGCCGATACGTTTTGGTGTCAAGTCAGCGAGCAAAATGAATATACTGGTCACAATGATAAATGAGCAGATAAAGCCCAACTGGTCTGCCCATTCGGGGCGCATAAATTTCATGAAAAACGTTTTCAATGAAGGAGAGAATGCGGATTCACCGACAATACCTGCCAAAATTGCCACTGCATTTAGGCCGATTTGCACCACGGTAAAAAACATTCCCGGCGTTTCTTGTAATTTGAGGACATGGGCTGCGTTGACATTACCTTCATCTGCCATCAGTTTTAGTTTGATTCGCCTAGAGGCAGCAAGAGAGATTTCAGATAACGAAAAAAAGGCGCTTATCGCGCACAATAAAAATACTATTAAGAGACTATTTAGCATAAGGAATCCATGTTCTACCTCCGGTGGTAGGGTAGGTTGTCATTAGAAAAGCACCGGAGGAAACAATAAAAATCATATAAAATAAAAAGTGACAACAAACACTTAGAAAGCTATTGATTAGCTTGGTAATTATAACATTAATTAAATGTGGCGGCTAGTTTTTGTTCATTTTGGGTAGGCAAACACCAATACCGCCTAGCCCGCAATACCCCTCAGGGTTCTTAAATAGATACTGTTGGTGATAGTCTTCAGCAAAATAGAATGGTCCCGCTTCTGTGATCTCCGTTGTAATAGGGCGGTTATCGCCTTGTTGTTGCATTGCTTTTTGGAAACGTTCACGGCTGGCTAATGCCAATTCATGTTGCTGAGGTGACACGGTATAAATCGCGGAGCGATACTGAGAGCCAATATCCCCGCCCTGGCGCATCCCTTGAGCTGGATCGTGGTTTTCCCAGAAAAGTTTTAATAAGTTTTCGTAGCTGTTTTTTGTTGGATCGTAAACAATTCTAACAACCTCAGCATGTCCGGTCAGGCCGTTACAAACTTCTTCGTAAGTTGGATTTGGTGTTGTACCGCCGCTATAACCTGCGGAGGTGGTGTAAATATCAGGTTGTTGCCAGAATAGGCGTTCTACGCCCCAGAAGCATCCCATACCAAAATAGGCAACTTCCATATTTTCTGGAACAGGTTCTATCGTATGATCGGTAACAGCATGGTTAGGTGAAACCTTAAGTGGCTCAGTTCTGCCTGGTAATGCACTATGAGGATCAATAGATAGGCTTTTATTAGCTGAAGTTGGCACAATTCACTCCCGTAATTATTAAGTTTTCAGATATTGATAGATTGTATATATTGTAAACTTTACTCAAGATAAATTGATTATAGTTAAATTATTCCGATCAGGTTAGGAGTTCGCGTGTCGAGGTACCCCGTTTTATGCTTTCTTTGTGTGTCTATCGTAACTCCTATTGCTCATAGTGCTAATCTTCGTCTGAAAATAGAAGGATTAACAGGTAAGTTGGAAAAAAATGCTCGAATTCATCTCTCCACTATCAGCACTGATGAAGTTGCGCCAGATGGCCGTTTTCGATCTCGTGTAGATAAAGCGATTCGTGAAGGCTTGCGCCCGCTTGGTTATTATGAACCTATTATCGAATTTACCTATCAGGAAAATAAACCGCCAGCTCGCTCGGTATTAACGGCAAAAGTTACTGCGGGCGAACCTGTGAGAATTGCCGATGTTAACGTTGTTTTGGAAGGTGGGGCTAAAACAGATGGAGATTATGCCAAACTTGTTAAAAGTAAAAGCCCAAAGAAAGGAACGATTCTAAATCATGATGAATATGAAAACCTTAAAGGTTCTCTGACCGGGCTCGCTATTAGGAAAGGTTATTTTGACGCGGTTATGAAAAAGAGCCAATTGGGTGTTGCCAAAGAACGACATGAGGCATTCTGGGACTTTGTTTTTAATAGCGGTGAGCGTTATCACTTTGGTCAGGTGCGTTATCGTGGTTCACAGATCCGCGAAGATTATTTGAGTCATCTAGTTCCATTCGAAGAAGGGGATTTTTATACCTCTGAACAATTGGCCGAATTGAATCGGCGGTTAGCAGAAACTGGCTGGTTTAATTCAGCAGTAGTCTCACCGGATTTTAATACCGCGAGAAAAAATGGTGACGGAATGCTTCCTCTTGAAGCGGTATTAACTCCACGTTCCAAAAACTATGTTGAACTGGGTGGGGGTTATGGATCTGATGTAGGGCCACGGGTAAAGGCGAAATGGACAAAACCGTGGCTTAATTCCCGTGGACACAGCCTTAGCACCAGCATCAACCTTTCTGCACCTGAACAGGTGATTGATGCTACCTATAAAATGCCGCTGAAGGTGAATCCGTTAGAGCAATATTACGCATTGCAGACGGGGTATAAGCGTAAAGATATCAACGATACCGTATCAGATACCGCGACAGTAAATCTTTCCCGTAATTGGGATCTTTCAACGGGTTGGCAGTATGGGATAAATATGCGTTGGAGTCTCAGCCACTTTACTCAGGCTAATGTCACCAATACGGCAATGTTATTTTACCCAGGGGTGAACGTCAGCCGTATCCGCCAGCGTGGAGGAACGATGCCTTATTGGGGCGATAGCCAGCGCTATTCTATTGATATCTCTGATACCCTTTGGGGTTCTGATGTTGATTTCTTGGTGTTACAGGCGCAAAACGTTTGGATCAGAACTTATTGGGATAATCACCGTTTTGTTGCTCGGGGTAATTTGGGTTGGATAGAAACTAATGCATTCGAGAAGGTTCCACCCGACTTACGCTTTTTTGCTGGTGGTGATCACAGTGTTCGTGGTTACAGATATCAGAAAATTTCCCCTAAAGACGATAAAGGAAAATTGACCGGTGCATCCGCACTAGTTGTGGGTTCACTTGAGTACCAATATAACGTAACGGGTAATTGGTGGAGTGCTGTTTTTGTTGATACCGGTGAAGCCATTAATGACATTAGAAAGAGCAATTTTAAAACCGGCGTGGGTGTTGGTGTGCGTTGGGCTTCTCCGGTCGGACCCATTAAATTTGACCTTGCCAGACCAATAGGGGATTCAGAATCCCGTAATATCCAGTTTTACATCGGGTTAGGATCTGAATTATGAGATGGATTAAAAAGGTCAGTATTACTTTTCTGCTGATGGTGACTTTGTTGGTTATTGTTGTTGCCGGGTTGGTAGGAACGCAATCTGGCCTGCATTTTATGATTAACAGTGCTGCTCGTTGGGTACCGGGACTAGATATAGCCAGCGTCAGTGGCGGTTGGCGTGATTTGACCCTGAAAGGCGTTAAGTATCAAATGCCCGGTGTTGATGTCAATGTGAATCAACTCCACCTTTCGCTTCGTCTTTCCTGCTTTAAAAACAGTCAGTTATGTGTTAATGCATTAACGACAGAAGGCGTAATAGTTGCAATTAATACCAAACGATTGCCACTTGCGGGAGAATCGTCGCCAAAGTCAGCACCTTTAACTGAACTGAGGACACCATATCCGATTTCACTTGATTTGTTGTCCGTTAAAAATGCCACTGTCACTGTAAATGGCGTGGTATTTGCCCTTGATGAATTTAGAACCGCAGCTCAGTGGCAGCAAAAGGCATTAACGCTTAAGCCAACGAAAATTAATGGGTTGCTGGTGGGACTGCCAAAAACTCCCCCTGAACGGCTGAAAATAGCGGAAGCAGAGGAGAAAGCGAAACGAGGGACCGAACTGGAAAAATCGTTGGGAGAAATTCTGAAAAAATTATTCTCTCAACCGCTATTGGCAACATTACCAGAAGTGCCTATTCCACTGGATATGACTGTTGCAGGGATAAGTGGTAAGCAATTAAGGCTGACTGGTGATACCAATATCACAATCAATGAGTTTTTACTGCAACTTAGCAATCAGGGGCAGCAGATTCAGCTCAATAAATTGAATGTTAAAATGCCGCAAGGTTCTCTTGCCATTAATGGTTCCGCGACTCTGGCACAGCAATGGCCGATAAAACTGGTAATAAAAGGTGAGCTAAGTCGACAAGAGATCCAAGGACAAAAGGTTAATGTAAAGCTTAATGGCGCTTTACTGGAGCAACTCAACTTAGGGCTGAATTTGTCTGGTCCTGTCAGTGCTAAACTTGATGCTCAAGCGGAACTGGCTAAGGTAGGTTTACCCGTGCGGGTGACGCTTGAAAGCCAGCAACTGAGTTGGCCTTTAACGGGGAAGCCAGAATATCAGCTTGATAGCGTAAAAATGCGCCTCAATGGTAAGGCCAGTGGTTATGATTTGTCATTGCGTTCCGGTATTAACGGTAGTGAAATCCCGCCAGCATTACTTGTATTAGATGCCAAAGGTAATGAAGAACAGCTTAAGTTGACCCGTTTACGCCTGTCTGCTTTGCAAGGAAAGAGCGAATTGGTCGGTGTAGCAGATTGGAGTAAGGCAGTAAGTTGGAATGCGGTGCTGACACTCTCCGGGATCAATACCGCTAAACAGTGGCCGGAATGGCCAGCCAAAATCGATGGGAAAATAGTTACCCGGGGTAGTTTACACGGTGGTAGTTGGCAGCTTCATATCCCGGAAATTATGCTGGACGGTAACGTAAAACAGAACTTAATAAAAGCCAAAGGTAAGATTTCTGGTAACGCGGCCGGTCAGTGGAATATTCCTCAATTCGAGCTGGCTTTAGGGCGCAATAAAATGAATCTCCAGGGACAATTGTTCAAACAGTGGAAACTGGATGGCGATATCCGTGCACCGAAGTTGGATGGTATATTTCCGGGGCTTGGCGGTGTCGTGAATGGAACGTTGAAATTACGTGGTAATATACAAGCACCTCAGCTTTTGGTTGATCTCAATGCTAACAGGTTGAAATGGCAGGATTTTCTCATTGATCGAGTGAATGTGAAAGGGGATGTACGTTCTGCTGAACAGATCCAAGGGAATCTTGCTGTTAAAGTCAGTGAGTTGAAACAAGCGGATTTGATTGTCCGTAATTTTACGTTGGATGCTAAGGGCAATGAGAAACAGCACAACTTGCAATTGAAGATTGACGGCAAACCGATTGCTGGTCAACTTGCATTGAATGGTAGTTTTGATCGTAAGCAGCAGCGATGGAAAGGTAGCATTAACAATACCCGTTTTGACACCCCGGTTGGAGAATGGCGTTTAACTAAAGCGATAACTCTTGATTATCTTAATCAGCAGCAGAAAGTCACTGTGGGCCCTCACTGTTGGCTGAATCCACATGCGCAGCTCTGCGTACCTGAATCTATTGAAGCTGGCGTCAGCGGTAGTGCATCCATTGTTCTTGAACGTTTGGATCTTGCTATGATTCAGCCATTACTGGGGTCTGAAATACATTTGAAAGGTGTATTCAGTGGCAATGCCGACGTTAAATGGAACGCGGAAAGCGGATTGCCTCAGGCCAACGTTAATTTGCGTGGTGATGGGGTGCATGTTAGGCAGATGGTTGATGGCACTGCATTACCGGTAGATTTCCAGACCCTGACACTCAATGTAGGCTTGAAGAATGGCACAGCAGAGTTGAATTGGTTATTTAAGATTATGGGAAATGGCCGATTCAACGGTGGCGTACAGGTTGCTGATCTTGCTGGGAGCCGTAAGCTGTCGGGAAATGTAGATATTCAGGATATTTCACTGGCGTTAATCAAGCCGATTCTTGGGAAAGGTGATAAAGCTGAAGGTCATTTGAATGCTCACCTGCTTCTGGGAGGCAATGTCAGAAATCCATTATTGTTTGGCCGGTTAGACCTGAGTGCACTGCAAGCTTCGGGCCATTGGATCCCATTTGATATTACTCAAGGGCAAGTTGGTGTGAATTTTGATGGAATACGTTCCGTTCTTGATGGTGTTATTAAAACGCCGAAGGGGCAGCTTAACCTAAATGGTGATGCAGACTGGCGTAATGTGGATGCATGGCATGCACGAGTAAGGGCTAACGGCGACAAGTTAAGAGTGGTTTTTCCACCAATGGTGAAAATTGATGTTAGCCCTGCTCTGGTGTTTGAGGCTTCTCCTCAGTTGCTGAAATTGGATGGTAGCGTTGGTATTCCTTGGGCGCGTATTACCGTGAAGGAGCTACCAGAATCGACAGTTGAGGCTTCATCGGATGAAGTTATATTGAATGAGAATCTTCAGCCATTACAACAGAAAAAAGCGTCTATCCCGATTCAAAGTAACTTGACGATTCATATAGGAGATGATGTTCGTCTTAGTGCTTTCGGCCTTAAAGCACAACTTAAAGGCGATCTGATGGTTGTTCAAGATAAACAAGGCCTGGGTTTGAATGGTCAAGTTGATATTCTTGATGGTCGTTTCCATACTTATGGACAGGATCTGATCGTTCGTAAAGGGCTGATTATGTTCTCAGGCCCACCTGATCAGCCATTACTTAACATTGAGGCTATCCGTAATCCAGATTCTACCGATGGGCGGGTTATTGCAGGGGTAAGGGTGAGCGGTTTGGCGGATCAGCCAAAAGTAGAAATTTTTTCAGAGCCTGTTAGATCACAATTGGAAGCACTTTCTTATCTGTTGCGTGGTGAAGGGTTAGAGAATAGTAACTCGGACAACTCACAGATGACGGCAATATTAATAGGTTTGGGGGTTGCACAGAGTGGTCAGTTGGTGGGTAAGATCGGTGAAATATTTGGTGTTTCCGACTTAGCACTGGATACTCAGGGGGTTGGTGACAAATCACAGGTAGTTGTTAGCGGAAAGATTACAAAAGATCTGCAAGTTAAGTATGGTGTTGGTATATTTGATTCACTAGCAACATTAACCTTACGCTATAGGTTAATGCCTAGGTTGTATCTGGAAGCGGTGTCTGGTATTGATCAGACATTGGATTTGCTCTATCAGTTTGAGTTTTAAAAATGCGAATTATTGTTTATGGCAGCTTACGGCGCAAACAGGGCAATCATCATTGGATGACCGATGCTCAATGGTTAGGTGATCATCGGCTGGAAGGCTATGAGCTATATGACCTTGGGCATTATCCTGCCGTTATCCGTGGTGACGGAAGTATTGAATGTGAGGTATATCGAATCAATTCTACTATACTGACAGAATTAGATGATTTGAAAGATAATTCGCGGGAGTATGTAAGGGAATTGATTCAAACACCGTATGGCAATGCATGGATATATCTTTATCAGTTTCCAATAACCGGTTTACGGCGGATAAAAAGTGGTGACTGGTTGAAGCGCCATGTGGAAGAGTAAATAAAAATCCTTTTTTGTCATAAAAAGGGAGTATGGTTTTAAAAAACCTCTGCCGGTGATGTTCCCCAGAGGTTTTTTAATTATTTAAACAGAGAAAAGCTATTTCTTAGCGGCACGTTCGAAAGAGGAGATAATTTCTGCTTTAGCAGCTTCGATATTATCCCAACCATCAACTTTAACCCATTTACCTTTTTCCAGATCTTTATAGCGCTCAAAGAAGTGAGTGATCTGAGCGCGCAGTAGTTCTGGTAAATCAGTCACATCTTTAATGTGATCATACTCTTTGGTTAGTTTGCTATGTGGAACTGCAACCAGTTTCGCGTCTTCACCTGATTCATCAGTCATTTTCAGAACGCCAACCGGACGGCAACGGATCACAGAACCTGGTTGTAGTGGGTATGGTGTGGGAACCAGAACATCAACCGGGTCACCATCCAGAGATAAAGTGTTGTTGATGTAACCATAGTTGCATGGATAGAACATCGTAGTAGACATAAAACGGTCTACAAATAGCGCACCAGATTCTTTATCAATTTCATATTTAATCGGATCTGCATTTGCAGGGATCTCAATAATGACATAGATATCTTCAGGCAGTTCCTTTCCTGCCGGTACTAAGTTCAGGCTCATGAAAGTTTCCTTTATTTTAAACCAGAATAGAGTGGGGAGTATTATAACCAAAACATTTTTTAAAGTACTCTCCATTTTTCTGACAAGTAGCTTGTTA
Source organism: Photorhabdus kayaii (assembly GCF_025384895.1). Lineage (NCBI taxonomy): Bacteria > Pseudomonadati > Pseudomonadota > Gammaproteobacteria > Enterobacterales > Morganellaceae > Photorhabdus > Photorhabdus kayaii. The sequence goes on along the minus strand of NZ_JAJAFZ010000009.1, from coordinate 96,137 downwards.
GAAACGGGTTTGCAACTGATGAGAGAAGAGCTGAATATCTCTCAGAAAAAACTAGCGGACAGGATAGCTGGGGTATTTTAACCTCATTAGTTAAAATTAAAAAAGCGACGAAAAATCCCGCCGCTTATCCGTCATTAACCGATGAAATTACTCATCTGGGAACTCAGCCATAAAACTCTCGGCTTTCTCTACCATCGATTTACTGCCCACAAAGAAAGGGACGCGTTGATGCAGTTTGGATGGGATGATATCCAGAATGCGATTAGCTCCATCACTGGCTTTACCACCGGCTTGTTCAGCCAGGAATGCCATTGGGTTACACTCATACAGCAGGCGCAATTTTCCTGATGGATGGCTGGCGGTGCTTGGGTAAATGTAGATGCCGCCTTTCAGTAAATTGCGGTGGAAATCAGCAACCAGCGAACCAATATAACGGGTGGTATAAGGGCGCTGAGTTGCTTCATCTTGTTCCTGGCAATATTTGATGTATTTCTTTACCCCCATAGGGAATTTGATGTAATTCCCTTCGTTGATGGAATACATATTGCCATTGGGTGGGAACTGAACTTTCTCATGGGAAAGACAAAATACTCCCAAGGAAGGATCGTAAGTAAAGGCGTGTACCCCACAGCCAGTGGTGTAGACCAGCATAGTTGAAGAACCGTAAACAACATACCCGGCGGCGACTTGACGATGACCTGGTTGCAGGAAGTCTTTTTCAGTCACTGGCTGGCCGATGGGGGTAATACGGCGGTAGATAGAGAAGATAGTACCGACGGAAACGTTTACATCAATATTTGAAGAACCATCTAATGGGTCCATCAAAACAACATATTTTGCGTTTTCAGCGCGGTCTCCTTCGAAAATAACAATATCATCTTCTTCCTCTGAAGCGATCCCCGCAACTTCACCGCGTGCTTTCAGTGCTGCTTTGAGTTTTTCATTAGCATACAGGTCCAGTTTCATCTGCACCTCGCCTTGGATATTGGACACACCGCTGGTTCCTAAAATATCCACTAAACCGGCTTTGTTGATATCACGGTGAATGATTTTTGCTCCGAGCTTAATAGCAGAAAGCAAGGCAGTGAGTTCACCTGTAGCGTGAGAAAAATCGTGCTGCTTTTCGACGATGAATTCGCCTAATGTTTTCATGACGAAAGTCCTGAATGTGATTTGATAGTGGTTTTAGAGTGTCCATTGCACTCTTACGCGGGCAGTTTAGCCAAAGAAAGGGATGATTCATAGGCTATTCCATTTCTTATCTTGCTTTTGATGGTTAGAATAGTGGCTAACTTCATGCTATGGAATAGGAAATCAATGCGTATTCATATTCTTGGTATCTGCGGCACTTTTATGGGGGGACTGGCAATTTTGGCTCGTTCTCTTGGTCATGAAGTGACTGGTTCTGATGCCAATGTTTATCCACCAATGAGTACCTTACTGGAAAAACATGGGATTAATCTGATTCAGGGATATGACCCGGCACAGTTGGATTCTGTGCCAGATATGGTCATCATCGGTAACATTATGAGCCGTGGGAATCCTTGTGTAGAAGCGGTGCTGGAGCGTGGGCTCCCTTATACTTCTGGCCCACAATGGCTGCATGATTATGTTTTGCCAGAACGCTGGGTGCTGGCGGTTGCAGGGACGCATGGTAAGACAACAACTGCGGGTATGTTAGCCTGGATTTTGGAAGCTTGTGGCTATAAACCCGGTTTTTTAATCGGTGGTGTTCCGGGGAATTTTGAAACATCAGCTCAGATCGGGGAAAGCTCGTTTTTCGTAATAGAAGCTGATGAATATGACAGCGCTTTTTTTGATAAACGATCTAAGTTTGTGCATTACAGCCCACGTACGCTGATCATGAACAATCTGGAATTCGATCATGGCGATATTTTTGGCGATCTGGCTGCTATTCAGAGGCAGTTCCACCATCTTGTCAGGATCGTTCCGGGTAGTGGTAAGATCCTTGTCCCGGATAATGATATTAACCTGAAACAGGTTTTGTCTATGGGCTGTTGGAGTGAGTTGGAACTAGTGGGTGAAACCGGTAACTGGCAGGCAAAAAAGATCAGTACAGACAGCTGTCATTATCAGGTGTCTTATGGTGGTAAAGTTGTCGGAGAAGTGAACGGGTTGCTGGTGGGTGAACATAATATGCGCAATGGGTTGATTGCAATTGCTGCTGCACATCATGTTGGTGTCCAGCCCGCAGATGCCTGTTGTGCTTTAAGTGAATTTATTAATGCCTGTCGTCGCCTTGAACTACGTGGTGAGGAAAACGGCGTTACTGTTTATGATGATTTTGCTCATCACCCGACAGCAATTTTGGCAACACTCGAAGCCCTGCGTAGTAAGGTTGGAGGAACAGCCCGTATTATTACCGTACTGGAACCGCGTTCAAATACGATGAAAATGGGTGTGAGTAAGAATGAGATCGCACCAGCATTGGGGCGTGCTGATGAAGTATTCTTATTCCAGCCAGCTAATATTAAATGGCACGTATCAGAAATTGCAGATCACTGTGTTCAGCCAGCGTATTGGAGTGCTGATATAGATTCACTGGTGCATATGATTGTTGATAAGGCGCAGCAGGGGGATCATATTCTGGTTATGAGTAATGGAGGGTTTGGTGATATTCATGAAAAATTACTCTCTAAGCTGAATAAAAAAGCTTATCAATCCTGAGAATAGCAGCGGGAAAATGAATCGCGCCATGTTGGCGCGTTCATTTAAAGCTCTTGTTCGAACAACCCAAGGATGGCTCCACGCAGCTGTTCTGTTGTAGAATCTCTGGTGAGTGTAACGAAGATGGTGTCATCACCTGCGATACTGCCGAGTATACCTTCTGATTTACCAAGAGAATCTAGCAGACGAGCAATAAGTTGAGCTGCACCAGGGCTTGTGCGAATCACAACTATAGGATGGTTGTAATCAACGTCTAATACTAGATTTTTTAGTGGGCTAGTGGCAGTAGGAACACCAAGCTCAGCAGGCAGGCAGTAAACCATCTCCATTTTAGCATTACGGGTGCGAACAGCACCAAATTTAGTCAGCATTCTAGAAACTTTGGATTGGTTAATGTTCTCAAAACCTTCTTCCAGTAAAGCAGTGACAATTTCACCTTGAGAGCTAAATTTTTCTTCTTTCAATAACGCCTTGAAAGCTTTTACTAAGTCTTCCTGTTTAGAGGGAGTGCGCATATTTCACCATATTCAATCAGCTATGAAACTTGTATTATGCATATAAATGAATTTTTATGCAATAATAATGATTTTATAACCAATTTGAACCGTGTAAAGTTGGTCTTATGTTATTATAGAAATTCATAAAATATGAATATGGAAATTTGCTTTTTTAGCCGGTTATCAAGTAAATATATTGTTAATCAAATGATGTTGTTTGGCGTTGTTGTTGGGTGTAAGGTATTTAGCCAATTGTTTCGTAAAATCATAAGGAAATTCTCAAAATAGTGTCCGTTATCTCATTAACAGATAAGCATTTTGCCTAGAATACGGCGACTTTTGCGTCCCACTATCTATAGCGTAAGTCCACAATTTGGTTGTTAACCGATTGTTTTCAAAAACGTAGTAATCTATGGTTCTTAACTAGATGAATTCACAGCATTTTAAAGTATAAACGATTTAAGGAGTATCAGGATGAAAGTTGCAGTTCTCGGTGCAGCCGGTGGTATTGGTCAGGCTCTTGCTCTTCTACTAAAAACCCAGCTTCCTTCAGGTTCAGAACTTTCTTTATATGATATCGCTCCAGTAACACCTGGGGTGGCTGTTGATCTGAGCCACATTCCAACGGAAGTGAAAATTAAAGGCTTTGCTGGTGAAGATGCAACTCCAGCGTTGGAAGGAGCAAATGTTGTATTGATTTCTGCCGGGGTTGCCCGTAAACCAGGTATGGATCGTTCAGATCTGTTTAATGTTAATGCGGGGATCGTTCGTAACCTGGTAGAACAAGTGGCTAAAACTTGCCCTAAATCACTGATTGGGATTATTACTAACCCAGTCAACACAACTGTGGCTATTGCAGCCGAAGTGCTGAAAAAAGCAGGTGTATATGACAAAAACCGCCTGTTTGGTGTTACAACGCTGGATGTTATTCGCTCTAATACTTTTGTTGCTGAATTGAAAGGTAAAAAACCACAGGAAATCGAAGTACCCGTTATCGGTGGTCATTCTGGTGTGACAATCTTACCTCTGTTGTCTCAGATCCCTGGTGTGAGCTTTACTGATGAAGAGCTGGCTGTCTTAACTAAGCGTATTCAGAATGCCGGTACTGAAGTCGTTGAGGCTAAGGCGGGTGGAGGATCTGCAACTCTGTCTATGGGGCAAGCTGCGGCTCGTCTGGGCCTCTCTTTGGTCCGTGGCTTACAAGGCGAAAGTGATGTTGTAGAATGTGCTTATATTGAAGGTGATGGTAAATATACTCGCTTCTTTGCCCAGCCAGTTCGTTTGGGTAAAAATGGCGTAGAAGAGCGTTTGAACGTTGGTGAGCTGAGTGATTTTGAACAAAAAGCACTGGAAGGCATGCTAGATGTATTGAGAAAAGATATAGAATTAGGCGAAAAATTTATTAATAACTAATTAATATATTTTATAAGTAAAAAATATATATCTATGAAACAATAAAACCGCTGGTATAGCGAATTACCGGCGGTTTTTGTTCAGCTAATATAATTCGTTAGCTAATTATTTGTTTGTTCGCGTACTTTCCTTTCTAATAATTCTCCAGTATTTGGATCAAAATAACGACTTGGCCAAATTTCTGAAGGGTGTATTTCCAGATAATTCGCAATTATCCATTCTCCCTTTGGCCACGGACGAGATAGTGCATTCGCCAGGGTCGATGAGCTGAGCCCTGCTCTGCGTGATACCTCAGCTAAGGTTGTTCCCCGCTTGCGTAAAGCTGCAATTATATCGGCAGGATGCCAATCAGATTTCCTTGAAATCATTTTTAATCCTTTTTTTATTAAATTTGATGCTATGTTAGTGGTATAAATAACAGGTGTGCATGAGAGCAATAACGAACTTAAACCTGTTATTGAGAAATAAAATAGCATTATTTTTCCAAAAGTATTTCCAAATTTTTTCTTAAAAACTTCTTTTTTGAACTTGGTTACAAAAATAGAGAAACGTGATGAAAAAAGAGTGGTATTCGGCCAAGGAGTTAATCGGCGTGGGTGAGTTACCTGGATCACCACAAGGAGTTAATGCCAGAGCAAAACGAGAGGAGTGGTTATGTCAAAAAAGACAAGGTGTACAAGGTAAAGCAGTCGAGTATCACTACTCCTGTTTCCCGGAAACGACCATTGCAGCATTGGAGCTTCATGAATCATCTTCTGAGTATCAGGTGCATAAGCAAGATCCTTTGTCGATTTGGGTTGGCGCTTTTCATCAGTTATCAGAATCTGAGAAACAGGCTGTGATAGCCATGATTTTACGGGATGGTATCAGAAGTTTTTTAGAAAAACTTTCTGTTGTTTAGCCCATTTTTGGAAATTAGAAATGCCAACTAACTTGGATTCTTCTTCATTATCCCGGTGCAAAGTGAGAAGAAAAGTATGAAAAAAGAATGGTACTCAGCTAAAGAGCTGGTTGGTATTGCCGGACTTCCTTCTTCGCCACAGGGGATAAATCTGATGGCAAGGCGGGAAGGATGGGAATATAGACGTAAACGAGGTGTTCAGGGCAAGGCTCTTGAATATCATATAAATAGTTTGCCTGAAGATGTACTTAATGTGCTATCCGTAGGGGAAAGTACTATTGATTATACAAACAAACGACAAGACCCATTCTTAATTTGGATTGAGGCTTACTATCAATTAACTAAAGTTGAGCGGGAAAAAATTGTGAAATTTATTCTTCGAGAGGGGCTCGCAAAACTTATTGGTTATATTGATGTAGGTGTTGAAGACGTAGAGAAAAACCTAGAGTCAGATTAACCCCAGGTTTCGTTCTATCGATTAAGAAAGGCGTTGTACGGCAATATGGGCTAACCCCACGAGTGCTTGCTTGTATGGGGAGTTTTCCAGCGCCTGCAAAGCAGCTATTGCTTTATCTGCTTCTTCCTCTGCTCGTTTACGGGTATATTCCAATGAACCGCACTGTTTCATGGTTGTCAGTACGGTTTCGAGTAAATGGCGGCCATTACCTTTTTCAATTGCTTCACGGATAAGTGCGGATTGTTCTGGAGTGCCGTGATTCATAGCGTGTAGCAAGGGCAATGTCGGTTTACCTTCGTTAAGATCATCACCGGTGTTTTTGCCTAATGTATCGCTATCAGCATTATAATCCAGTAAATCATCAATTAACTGGAATGCAGTGCCTAAATAACGTCCGTAATTTTGTAAAGCCATTTCTTGCTCTGGGGTGGCATTAGAAAGAATTGCGGAAGAGTGCGCGGCGACTTCAAACAATCGGGCTGTTTTACTGTAAATCACCCGCATATAATCATCTTCAGAAATATTTGGATCATTGCAGTTCATCAGCTGTAAAACTTCGCCTTCAGCGATAACATTGGTTGCCTCTGACATCAATTTAAGAACTCGCATGGAGTTAAGCGCTGTCATCATCTGGAAAGAGCGCGTGTATATAAAATCACCAACCAGCACGCTTGCTGCATTACCAAACATGGCATTGGCAGTCGCTTTGCCACGTCGCATGTCTGATTCATCCACTACATCATCATGTAACAGAGTCGCTGTGTGGATAAATTCAATTAATGCAGCAACAGTAATATGCTTATCACCCTGATAACCCAATGCTCTGCTAGCCAGGATGGCAATGATTGGGCGAATACGTTTTCCACCACCACTGATTATGTAGTAGCCCAACTGATTGATAAGAGTAACGTCAGAATTCAACTGACTAAGAATGGTTTCATTTACCGCTGCCATATCATCAGCGGTTAGCTTGATAATGGATTCTAAATTCATATTTTTTCGGCTGTGGGTTTTAATGCAGAGTTGTGTTCATATTAACATTAAAATAGTTATTGCTGTGTCTTGATTGTACTCGAAAAACAGTCTAAATAAATGACAATTCAGCAACTGTGTTTTTTTATCATCTGCTCTAATTCTGCTCTTGTCTTCTTAGGCTTTTTTGCGTAGAATTCGCGCCCTATTATGAATATTTATAGTGCGCTCTGGAATGATTATTTAAGGGGGCGTGCGGAAAGCGGAGTTTATATGTACGCGGTTTTCCAAAGTGGTGGTAAACAACACCGAGTCAGCGAAGGTCAAACAATTCGCCTGGAAAAGCTGGACATCGCAACGGGTGAAACTGTTGAGTTTGACCAGGTTCTGATGGTCGCTAATGGTGATGACATCAAAATCGGCGCTCCTGTCGTTGAAGGCGTTAAAATCAAAGCTGAAGTGGTTGCCCATGGTCGTGGCGAGAAAATTAAAATCGTTAAGTTTCGTCGTCGTAAACACAGCCGTAAGCAGCAAGGCCACCGTCAGTGGTTCACCGATGTTAAAATCACTGGCATCGCTTAAGATTTAGGAGAGCAGATTAATGGCACACAAAAAGGCTGGCGGCTCAACTCGTAATGGCCGCGATTCTGAAAGCAAACGTCTGGGTGTAAAACGTTTTGGTGGCGAGTCTGTATTAGCAGGCAGCATCATTGTTCGTCAACGTGGTACTAAATTCCACGCTGGCGATAACGTTGGTTGTGGTCGTGATCACACCCTGTTCGCATTAGCTGACGGGAAAGTTAAATTCGAAGTTAAGGGCCCGAAAAACCGCAAATTTATCAGCATCGAAGCTGAATAAGTTTTTCGAGTTATAAACCGAATCAGAAGCCCTGCATGTGTTGCGGGGCTTTTTATATTTAAAGTACGCCATCTCTGGGTAACACGGCCGTCCAGCACTGTAATGGCTATCATACGGAGAAAAAATATGAAATTTGTAGATGAAGCCAGAATACTGGTTGTTGCAGGGGATGGTGGCAATGGTTGTGTCAGCTTCCGTCGTGAAAAATATATTCCGAAAGGTGGGCCAGACGGTGGGGATGGTGGGGATGGTGGGGATGTTTATCTGTTAGCAGATGAAAATCTCAATACATTGATTGACTATCGTTTTGAAAAATCCTTTCGAGCAGAACGTGGACAAAATGGTCAAAGCCGTGATTGTACAGGCAAGCGTGGTCAGGATACTACGATTAAAGTCCCTGTGGGGACTCGTATCCGTGATACAGCAACCGGTGAGGTTTTAGGCGATATGATTCGTCATGAACAGCGTCTAATGGTAGCAAAGGGTGGATTCCATGGGCTTGGTAATACCCGCTTTAAATCTTCTGTTAACCGGGCCCCTCGTCAAAGAACGATGGGGACTTCAGGTGAAACTCGTGAATTGATGCTGGAACTGATGTTGTTGGCAGATGTTGGTATGCTAGGGATGCCAAATGCGGGCAAATCCACCTTTATCCGTGCTGTTTCTGCTGCTAAACCAAAAGTTGCAGATTATCCATTTACCACTCTGGTCCCAAGCTTGGGTGTAGTAAGGATGGATAACGAACAAAGTTTCGTTGTTGCTGATATTCCAGGGCTCATTGAAGGTGCTTCCGATGGTGCTGGCTTGGGTATTCGCTTCTTGAAACATCTGGAACGTTGCCGGGTATTGCTGCACTTAATCGATATTTGTCCTGTTGATGAATCAGATCCTATTGAAAATGCCCGGATTATTGTCAACGAGCTACAGCAATACAGTGAAAAATTGGCAGAAAAACCACGTTGGTTGGTGTTCAATAAAGTTGATCTGTTGGAGCCAGAAGAAGCTAGACAGCGTGCCCAAGCTATTGCTGATGAATTGGGTTGGGAAGGCGACTTTTATATGATCTCAGCGATAAATCGTCTGGGCGTTAAAGCGCTTTGCTGGGATATTATGGACTTTATGAAAACTCAGCCTCGTAATATGAGCAGAACAGAAGGTGAAGCTCAGCCTGAGAAAGTTGAATTCATGTGGGATGACTACCATAAGAAGCAATTGGAACAGGTTTCGGAAATAGACGATGACTGGGATGACGATTGGGACGAAGATGACGATAAAGGCGTTGAAGTTATTTACAAACGCTGATTTTTTTACTTTCTCATCATAGCTAAGGGCGCCATCTTTGTGGCGCCAATTTTATCAGTTGTGTTGGTATAAATCTTTATACAGTCTGCTTTCGAATCGAATCAAAGGGGCCCGACGGTTGCGATGCTCTTTTGGCGGTACGGCGTAAGCAGAAATAAATTGCACGAAAGCAATTTGTTGACCGCTAGCAGTGGTTATAAAGCCAGCTAGGTTATAAACTCCTTGCAGAGCACCGGTTTTAGCCGAAACTTTTCCGTTTACTCCTGCTTCATCCAGCCCTCCTCGGTATCTTAATGTGCCATCATGACCCGCTAATGGCAGCATGGAAATAAAATCTAATTCTTGATCATGTTGAGCAATAAACTGTAATACTTCCATCATGGTTGCTGGAGTAATCAGATTATGGCGGGATAATCCTGAGCCATCCACCATCACGGTATTTCCTAGATCGATACCTGCTTTTTGTTTTAATACTTGCCTTACCGCATCAGAGCCTGAACGCCAGGTTCCTGGTATATCAAAGTATTGTCGGCCTATTGTCCGAAATACGGTATCAGCAATCATATTGTCAGATTTTTTTAGCATGACTTTCAGCAGATCATGTAATGGTGCTGATTGATTTTGAGCCAGAACTTTTCCCGGTTCAGTTGGTAAGCTTTGGCGTTTAAGATTACCTGTGATTTCAATTCCTGCAATTTGCAATTCATTTTTGAGGATTGCACCCGCATAGCTGGTACCATTTTGAATCGCGAAAGCCAGTGGCAACGGTTCACTGCGTTGAGTAAGGCATCCGGTAAGAGTAAAACGGTTCAGTTCTCCGGGAACGACGTCCAGTTCACAGTACTGGCTTTCAGGAGAGCCTTTTGCCAACGTTTTAACTTCGCTGAACATATTTACGGGATAAAAGGATGCTACGCGGATAAATGCAGTATCACCGGGGCGTTCAGCACTATATAGCGAAACTGAAAAACAATTTCGATCTACAATTGCGGCAGCAGGGGGAGCACTGAAACATTGGGTCATGTCATTCCATACCCAACCGGGAGCTTTATCGTGGCTGGCAAAGGTGGAAACATCTATCAGAAGATCGCCGTCAATTTTTTCCACGCCAGATTGTTTCAGAACTGTGACCATATTGCGAAGTTGTTGACGGGTCAGTGTCGGATCTCCGACAAAACGAGCAATCAAATTCCCTTTCAGGACGCCGTTTGAAATTTTTCCGTGACTTTCCAGTGTGGTGATAAAGCGATAATCTTTACCCAGTTGTAACAATGCTGCAAGAGCTGTGACAACTTTCAGCGTACTTGCTGGTAGAGCCATTTGTTGCCCGTGATAATCAATTAACGGGGTACTGCTACCCGTTTTTTGAGCGATTAACGCCAGATTAGTACCATCAGGCAGATATTGCGTATATTCCTCAACAGGTGTGGCGTTTGCGTTGGGTGTAATCAGATACAGAGCGGTAACGCAAATTAATCTGCCGGCAATTTTAAAGAAGGACATAAATTTCGCATATGGATGTAGACATACCACAATACTAAGGCGCAAAGTGGGGAAAAGTAAACGATGACCCATCACCAAGTCTACGTTAGAATGATATATTAATATGTAAAATATGATTGTGAACTCTGGGTAGTCCCATGGTTTGCACTATTGTTTATTGTCTGTAAGCCCGCCCGACAAGGTGTGCTCATTGTGCTGTTATCTGAAAACATCAGGATGATGCTGGTTTTTTGCTCAGGAAAGATTTAGAGGATTAATAAATGAAACAGATTCCAATGACGGTACGTGGCGCGGATAAGTTGCGCGAAGAGCTAGATTATCTAAAGAACGTACGTCGTCCAAAAATTATTTCAGACATTGCTGAAGCGCGTGAACATGGTGATCTGAAAGAAAACGCTGAGTATCATGCTGCTCGTGAACAACAAGGTTTCTGCGAAGGCCGTATTCAGGAAATCGAAGCTAAACTTTCTAATGCACAAGTGATTGATGTCACAAAGATGCCCAAGGCTGGACGTGTTATTTTTGGGACTACAGTTACGGTTTTGAATGTTAATACTGATGAAGAGCAGACTTACCGGATTGTGGGTGATGATGAGGCGGATATTAAAGAAAATCTAATCTCAGTGAATTCACCAATTGCCCGCGGTTTGATAGGTAAAGAAGTTGATGACGTTGTTATTATCAAAACACCAGGTGGTGAAGTTGAATATGAAATCCTGAAAGTTGAATATATTTAACTTCGGGATTGGCCTGTTGCTATTGGTTTACGTTAGGTAAAGTTACATAAGGATCGTGGAAAAGTAAAAAAGGCCGAATATGGCCTTTTTTATCATAATATGCGCACCGCATTTTATATAAATGTGGTTTGATTATTTAGGTAAAATAATTTTGCGTTCTTCCGATTGGCGGTAAAGAACTAGAGTTTTACCGATAATTTGCACATTATATGCACCGGTCTCGCGGACAATTGCATCGGCGATCAAATTTTTGGTTTCGCGATCTTCGCCTGCGATTTTGACTTTGATAAGCTCATGGTGTGACAGCGTTTGTTCAATTTCGGCCAACACACCCTCGGTCAGGCCGTTATTACCAATCATGACGACAGGTTTTAGCGGGTGAGCGAGACTTTTCAGGTGTTGTACTTGTTTTTTGTTAAGGGCCATTGTTTTTTTGCTTAGTTAGGATTGAAAACGAGACATTCTACCGCCATCTCATCTCTATCACCATAAATAGTGTGTTGTGGTTTTGGTGTATGGAGCAATAGATATCTGGCTCTTTATTCGTAGTATAGTTGGAAAGGACAATGGCCAATAAAAAACGTTCGGCAAGCTCCAGTCGCTGGTTACAAGAACACTTTAGTGATAAATATGTTCTGCAAGCACAGAAAAAAGGGCTTCGTTCTCGCGCTTGGTTTAAACTTGATGAAATTCAACAAAGTGACAAAATTTTTAAGCCTGGCATGACCGTTGTCGATTTAGGTGCAGCTCCTGGTGGATGGTCTCAGTACGCAGTGAGTCAAATTAGTGATAATGGGCGAGTGATTGCCTGTGATCTTTTACCGATGGATCCCATTGTTGGCGTCGATTTCCTTCAGGGTGATTTTCGTGATGAACTTGTATTGAAAACATTGCTTGAGCGAGTTGGTGATAACAAAGTCCAGGTCGTCATGTCGGATATGGCACCCAATATGAGCGGAACACCTGCGGTCGATATTCCTCGATCCATGTATCTGGTTGAATTGGCGTTAGATATGTGTCGTGATGTGCTGGCCCCTGGGGGGAGTTTTATTGTCAAAGTGTTTCAGGGAGAGGGCTTTGATGAATACCTGAGGGAAATGCGCTCCCTATTTACGAACGTGAAAATTCGTAAGCCAGACGCTTCGCGGGCCCGATCGCGTGAAGTATACATTGTAGCGACAGGGCGGAAACTATAGTACCCTGAATGCTATTTGTTAACACAGTTGTAATATGAGGTTAATCCCTTGAGTGACATGGCGAAAAACCTGATTCTCTGGTTAGTTATCGCAGTTGTGCTGATGTCGTTATTCCAGAGTTTTGGTCCCAGCGATTCCAATAGTCGTAGGGTGGATTACTCTACCTTCATCAATGAATTAGCCCAGGATCAGGTGCGCGAAGTTCGTATCACAGGTCGTGAAATTAACGTTAGTAGGAAAGATAACAGCAGATACACCACTTACCTACCAGTACAGGATGAAAAACTGCTAGATACGTTGCTGAATAAAAACGTAAAAGTGGTTGGTGAACCCCCAGAGGAACCAAGTCTGCTAACTTCTATTTTCATTTCCTGGTTCCCGATGTTACTGCTTATTGGGGTCTGGATTTTCTTTATGCGCCAGATGCAGGGTGGTGGCGGTAAAGGGGCAATGTCTTTTGGTAAAAGCAAGGCCCGTATGCTGACAGAAGATCAGATTAAAACCACTTTTGCTGATGTTGCTGGTTGCGACGAAGCGAAAGAAGAAGTTGGTGAACTGGTGGAATATCTGCGAGAACCAGGCCGCTTCCAGAAGTTAGGTGGAAAAATTCCGAAAGGTATTCTGATGGTTGGGCCTCCGGGTACGGGTAAGACTTTACTGGCAAAAGCAATTGCTGGTGAAGCGAAAGTGCCGTTCTTTACTATCTCTGGTTCTGACTTTGTTGAAATGTTTGTTGGTGTTGGTGCATCCCGTGTTCGTGATATGTTCGAGCAGGCGAAGAAAGCAGCACCTTGTATCATCTTTATTGATGAGATTGATGCGGTGGGCCGTCAGCGTGGTGCTGGTTTGGGTGGGGGTCATGATGAACGTGAGCAGACTCTGAACCAGATGCTAGTTGAGATGGATGGTTTTGAAGGCAATGAGGGTATTATCGTTATTGCCGCGACTAACCGTCCCGACGTACTTGATCCTGCGTTGTTGCGTCCTGGTCGTTTTGACCGTCAGGTTGTTGTTGGTTTGCCAGACGTACGTGGTCGCGAGCAGATTCTGAAGGTTCATATGCGCCGGGTTCCTCTGGATACTGATGTTGATGCTTCTGTCATTGCTCGCGGTACTCCGGGATTCTCTGGTGCTGATTTGGCTAACCTAGTGAACGAAGCTGCTTTGTTTGCTGCCCGTGGTAACAGACGCGTAGTTTCTATGGTTGAATTCGAAAAAGCGAAAGACAAAATCATGATGGGCGCAGAACGCCGCTCTATGGTGATGACGGAAGAGCAAAAAGAATCAACTGCTTATCATGAAGCAGGCCATGCTATTATTGGCCGTCTGGTTCCTGAGCATGATCCTGTTCATAAAGTTACCATTATTCCGCGTGGTCGCGCTTTGGGTGTGACTTTTTTCCTACCGGAAGGCGATCAGATCAGCGCTAGTCGCCAGAAGTTGGAAAGCCAGATTTCAACCTTATATGGAGGTCGTCTGGCGGAAGAGATTATTTATGGCCCAGACAGCGTTTCTACTGGCGCATCTAACGATATCAAAGTGGCGACATCAATTGCCCGTAACATGGTAACTCAGTGGGGGTTCTCGGAAAAACTTGGCCCATTACTCTATGCAGAGGAAGAAGGGGAAGTGTTCCTTGGCCGTTCAGTTGCTAAAGCTAAGCACATGTCTGATGAAACTGCTCGTCTTATTGATCAGGAAGTTAAGGCAATTATCGATCATAACTATCAACGTGCTCGTCAGATTCTGATGGACAACCTTGATATTCTGCATTCGATGAAAGATGCATTGATGAAGTACGAAACTATTGATGCTCCCCAGATTGATGACTTAATGAATCGTACAAATGTTCGTCCACCAGCTGGATGGGAAAGTGATAGCGGCGGCAGTAATAACAGTCGCCCAACAGGTAATACACCTCCTCCACAGGCTGCAAAACCAACTGATGATATCAATACATTGGCGCAAGGTGGTGAGCAAGTAGGGCAGTCAGGAAATAAAGATCAGTAATTGTTCCATTGTTTCGTAGTCTGATTTGATATTCATGAAACCCCAGGTAAGTCCTGGGGTTTTGACATTGAAGGTAACCTAACATGAAACTCAGAGCCAGAGACAATGTTCTCGATCTTTCCCGCCCACAAGTAATGGGTATTTTGAATGTGACTCCAGATTCATTTTCTGATGGAGGGGCTCATAATACTCTGGATATGGCCTTACAACATGCTGAGAAGATGATTAATGAAGGCGTTGCGATCATTGATATCGGTGGGGAATCTACCCGTCCGGGAGCTGATGAAGTTAGTGAACAAGAAGAAGTGGATCGTGTTGTTCCGGTTGTTGAGGCTTTAGCTCAACGATTTAATATCTGGATTTCTGTTGATACCTCGAAAGCATTGGTGATGAGTGAGTCAGCAAAAGCTGGCGCCCATTTGATTAACGATATTCGTGCATTACAAGAGCCTGGTGCTTTGGAAAGCGTAGCTAAATCTGGCTTACCCGTTTGCTTGACGCATATGAAAGGCCAGCCACGTACTATGCAAGATGCTCCACATTATGAAAATTTGTTAATAGAAGTGAACCAATTTTTTACTGAGCAAATTAAACGTTGTGTGATGGCAGGGATAACAAAAGATAAACTTGTTCTTGATCCTGGCTTCGGTTTTGGCAAGAACTTGACGCATAATTATCAGTTATTGGCACATTTAAACCAATTTCATCAATTTGGTTTACCTGTGCTAGCAGGAATGTCACGTAAATCTATGATAGGTCAGTTGCTTCATGTACCGCCACAAGAAAGGGTTACCGGTAGTGTAGCTTGCGCAGTTATCGCTGCTATGCAAGGAGCGCAAATTATCCGGGTACATGATGTCAAAGAAACCGTGCAGGCAATGCACATTGTCGGAGCAACACTTTCAGCAAAGGAAGAAAAGAAATTATGAGTAACCGCAAATATTTTGGTACCGATGGTATCCGTGGCAAAGTGGGCGATAGCCCAATTACGCCAGATTTTGTGTTAAAGCTTGGTTGGGCTGCGGGTAAGGTACTGGCTCGTCATGGTTCTCGTAAGATCATTATCGGTAAAGATACCCGTATTTCTGGCTATATGCTGGAATCTTCTTTAGAAGCAGGTTTAGCTGCGGCTGGCTTATCTGCTTCGTTCACTGGTCCTATGCCAACACCTGCTGTTGCTTATCTGACCCGAACTTTCCGTGCTGAAGCTGGAATTGTTATCTCTGCTTCTCATAATCCTTATTATGATAACGGTATTAAATTCTTCTCTATTGATGGTACGAAACTGCCGGATGATGTGGAAGAAGCGATTGAAGCTGAAATGGAAAAGCCACTGACTTGTGTGGAATCCGCAGAGTTAGGGCGCGCAAATCGTATTGTTGATGCTGCTGGTCGTTATATCGAATTCTGTAAAGGTACATTTCCAAGTGAGCAAAGTCTTAATGGATTGAAAATTGTACTTGATTGCGCTAACGGTGCGACTTACCACATTGCTCCAAATGTACTCAGAGAACTAGGGGCTGATGTTGTGACGATTGGCTGTGAACCAAACGGTATCAATATTAATGAAAAGTGCGGTGCTACCGATGTTCGTTTGTTGCAACAACGTGTTGTAGAAGAGAAAGCAGATGTTGGTTTGGCATTTGATGGTGATGGTGACCGCGTTATTATGGTTGACCATTTGGGACAGAAAGTTGATGGCGACCAGATCCTTTATATTATTGCCCGTGAAGCATTGAGACAAGGACAACTGCGTGGTGGCGTTGTTGGTACGCTGATGAGTAATATGGGATTGGAGTTAGCATTGAAGCAGCTTGGTATCCCATTTTTGCGTACTAAAGTGGGTGACCGTTATGTGCTGGAAAAATTGCAGGAAGAAGGCTGGCGTTTAGGGGCCGAAAACTCTGGTCATGTTATCTTACTGGATAAAACAACTACGGGTGACGGCATTGTTGCTGGCCTTCAGATTCTGAGTGCTATGGTGCGTAACCATATGAGTTTGCACGATCTGTGTAGTGGTATGAAACTTTTACCGCAGGTGCTGGTAAATGTTCGTTTCTCCGGTTCACACGATCCACTTAAATCGGAAAGCGTAATGAATACGACTAAATCTGTTGAAGCTGAATTAAATGGCCGTGGACGGGTATTGTTACGTAAGTCTGGTACTGAGCCATTGATTCGTGTCATGGTAGAGGGTGAAGATGATGTACAAGTCACTGCTTTGGCACATCGTATTGCTGATGCAGTGAAACGCGCTGGTTAATTTGTTGTTTTTTTCTTCAAGTGATTATGATTATTGAAATTAACCTTGCGTATCAGATGTGGTTTGGTTAGTATTCAGACCCACTCAGTCAGGTGATTAACCTGTTTGAGTGGGTGATGCGGTATAAGGTAGCCACGTAAACCGTGGTAAACCCCACGAGGACATAGGTACGACATATGTATGAAGCTCTTTTAGTTGTTTTCTTGCTAGTTGCTATGGGGCTAATTGCCTTGGTTATGCTACAGCAGGGTAAAGGTGCTGATATGGGTGCTTCCTTTGGTGCGGGTGCCTCTGCAACGCTGTTTGGTTCATCGGGCTCTGGTAACTTTATGACTCGTATGACTGCGCTTTTCGCCACTCTGTTTTTTATTATTAGTTTGGTGCTTGGAAATATGACCAGTAACCAAACGGGTGTAAGCAGTAAATGGGAAAACATTGGCGAGCCTGCTAAAGCTGAGAAACCAATGGAGATTCCGACGGTCCCGGCAGCACCAAATAGTGATATTCCGCAGTAATCGTCACAAGAAAGAATTGAAATGGGGTTGTTTAATCAACGATAACCTCATAGTAGTGCCGAGGTGGTGAAATTGGTAGACACGCTACCTTGAGGTGGTAGTGCCCACACTAGGGCTTACGGGTTCAAGTCCCGTCCTCGGTACCATTATTCGGATAGCTTGCGTTTTTGCAGCTATCGGCGTAATATTTGCCACGTTTTCGAACGCGGGATGGAGCAGCATGGTAGCTCGTCGGGCTCATAACCCGAAGGTCGTCGGTTCAAATCCGGCTCCCGCAACCACTTCTTAAATTAAGATGCACTTTTTTGAACGAAATAATTCAGCAATATTTGAAATATTGGTTCTGATTTAAAGGGGCATGAAGTGAGTGGTTGAAGCCACTGGCAGCAAATAGGGTCCAGTTGCATAAAGCCCCGAATTTCGGGGTTTTTTGTTATTTGACAACAGAACTACTGGGCTAATTAGCCCTTTTTTTATGTCTTGGGGGTGGGCTTGTCCACATTAGAGCAAAAATTAACAGCGATGATTTCAGCACCAGTTGAAGCTTTAGGCTTTGAGTTAGTCGGCTTGGAGTTTATTCGTGCACGTGTTTCTACATTGCGGATTTATATTGATAGTGAGAATGGTATCACTGTTGATGATTGTGCTGATGTTAGCCACCAGGTCAGTGCGGTATTGGATGTCGAAGATCCTATCTCAGTGCTTTATAACCTGGAAATTTCTTCACCTGGCTTAGAGCGTCCATTGTTCACGGCTGAACATTACCAGCGTTTTATTGGTGAGGAAGTCAGTCTGGTTTTACGTATAGCAATGCAAAACCGTCGGAAATGGCTGGGCATTATCAAAACTGTCGACGGCGAAATTATCACGGTTACGGTGGATGGAAAAGATGAAGTGTTCGCACTGAGCAACATCCAGAAAGCGAACCTGGTACCCCACTTTTAAAGTTCGGATGAGGCAACTAGGATGAATAAAGAAATTCTGGCTGTTGTGGAAGCGGTTTCCAACGAAAAATCCCTTCCACGCGAAAAGATCTTCGAGGCGCTGGAAACAGCATTGGCCACAGCCACCAAGAAAAAATATGAACAAGATATTGATGTTCGTGTCAGCATTGACCGTAAATCTGGCGATTTTGACACTTTCCGCCGTTGGTTAGTTGTTGAAGAAGTGACTCAGCCGACTCGTGAAATTACGCTGGAAGCGGCTAGATTTGAAGAGCCTGAAATCGATTTGGGTAGCTATACCGAAGATCAAATTGAATCAGTAACGTTTGATCGTATTACAACGCAAACCGCTAAACAGGTTATTGTACAAAAAGTACGTGAGGCTGAGCGCGCTATGGTTGTTGACCAGTTCCGCGAACAGCAAGGTGAGATCATCACCAGTGTAGTTAAGAAAGTCAATCGTGAGAATATCACTCTTGATTTGGGCAATAACGCTGAAGCCGTTATCCTTCGCGAAGATATGTTACCAAGGGAAAATTTCCGCCCAGGTGACCGCGTGCGTGGTGTACTGTATGATGTTCGCCCTGAAGCACGAGGTGCGCAACTGTTTGTCAGTCGTTCCCGCCCGGAAATGCTGGTTGAACTGTTCCGTATTGAGGTTCCGGAAATTGGTGAGGAGCTAATTGAAATTAAAGCTGCTGCCCGAGATCCGGGTTCTCGCGCTAAGATTGCAGTAAAAACGAATGACAAGCGTATCGATCCGGTAGGTGCTTGCGTTGGCATGCGTGGTGCGCGGGTACAGGCTGTTTCCAGTGAACTGGGCGGCGAACGAATCGATATCGTACTGTGGGATGATAATCCTGTTCAGTTTGTCATTAATGCTATGGCTCCGGCTGATGTTGCATCTATTGTTGTCGACGAAGACAAGTGTACGATGGATGTTGCCGTTGAAAGCAACAACTTAGCGCAGGCTATCGGCCGTAATGGTCAAAATGTGCGCCTGGCTGCGCAGTTGTTGAAAAAACACCGTGGTGATGACAAATGGGAATTAAATGTCATGACTGCTGAAGAGTTACAAGCAAAACATCAGGCAGAAGCTCATGCTTCTATTGATACATTCACTAAGCATCTCGATATTGATGAAGAATTTGCTACCGTTCTAGTCGAAGAAGGGTTCTCAACTCTGGAAGAATTGGCCTATGTACCAATTAAGGAACTTCTGGAAATTGAAGGCATTGATGAGGAAACTATCGAAGTCCTGCGTGAACGTGCGAAAGCTGCTTTAACTACTCTGGAACTGGCTCAGAAAGAAAGCCTCAGTGATAAACAACCAACTGAAGAGTTGTTAAATCTGACTGGTATGAATCGTACTCTGGCATTTGACCTGGCTGCCCGTGGCATCTATACGCTGGAAGATCTTGCCGAGCAGGGTATCGACGACCTATCTGATATTGAAGGTTTGAATGATGAGAAAACAGGCGAGCTCATCATGGCTGCCCGAAATATCTGTTGGTTTGGCGATGATGCGTAATAAACCGTAGCAGGAAGGAACAGCATGACAGATGTAACCGTAAAATCACTGGCAGAAGAGATACAGACTTCAGTTGATCGCCTGGTACAGCAATTTGCTGATGCAGGGATTAAAAAAACCGAAACTGATTTAGTCTCCCAGAAAGAAAAAGAAGCTTTACTGGCACATTTGAACCGCGAACAAGGTGGTTCAGCTGGTAAACCCGATAAATTAACATTGCAGCGTAAGACACGTAGTACGCTGAATGTTTCAGGCACCGATGGTAAAAGCAAACCGGTAGCCGTTGAGGTCCGCAAAAAGCGTACATATGTGAACCGCGATGCAGTTGAACAGGCTAAAGCGGAAGATCAGGCGAAGCGTGAAGCGGAAGAGCAAGCACGGCGCGAAGCAGAAGAAAAAGCGCAACGCGAAGCCGAAACAGCAGCGAAGAAACTCGCTGAAGAGCAGGCTAAACGTGAGGCAGAAGACAAGGCCAAACGTGAAGCAGCTGAAAAAGCTAAGCGCCCGGCAGCGGAAAATGAAAAAGTGACCAATCAACATACCGAACATAAACAAAAACCAGCACAGACTGATAAAACAACTCAAAGTGAAAAAGCACGCCGTGAAGCAGAAGCTGCCGATCTTAAGCGTAAAGCAGAAGAAGAGATGCGTCGTAAGGTAGAGGAAGAGGCTAAACGCGTTGCTGAGGAAGCTCGTCGTATGGCTGAAGAGAATCAGGATAAGTGGTCAAGTGATTCAGATTCCATTGATAGCGATGATTATCATGTCACTACCTCCCGTCATGCCCGTGCAGCAGAAGACGAAAATGATGCTAAAGTTGAAGGTGATCGTCGTGCCCGCAGTCGTAGTGGTAAGGCTACTCGCCAGAAGAAGAATAATAAACATTCTGAATCTAAAGCAGATCGTGAAGAAGCCCGTGCAGTTGGTCGTACAAAAGGCAAGCAACGTAAAACCAGTACATTGCAACAAAGCTTCAATAAGCCTGTAGCTGCTGTTAACCGTGATGTTGTGATCGGTGAAACTATTACAGTTGCTGAATTGGCGAATAAAATGGCTGTCAAAGGTTCTCAGGTCATCAAAGCCATGATGAAAATGGGTGCAATGGCAACCATCAACCAGGTGATCGATCAGGAAACTGCACAGCTGGTTGCTGAAGAAATGGGTCATAAAGTTATCCTGCGTCGTGAGAATGAGCTGGAAGAAGCGCTGATGAGCGACCGCGATATAGGTGAAGCTGTTGCTGAATCGCGCGCGCCGGTTGTGACCATCATGGGTCACGTTGATCACGGTAAAACTTCTCTGCTGGATTATATTCGTTCTACGAAAGTTGCTTCTGGTGAGGCGGGTGGTATTACCCAGCATATCGGTGCTTACCATGTTGAAACTGAAAGTGGCATGATTACTTTCCTAGATACTCCAGGGCATGCTGCATTTACTTCAATGCGTGCACGCGGTGCAAAAGCTACCGACATCGTGGTCCTGGTTGTTGCTGCTGATGATGGCGTGATGCCTCAGACTATCGAAGCTATTCAGCATGCAAAAGCAGCGAATGTGCCTGTAGTTGTTGCGGTTAACAAGATCGACAAACCAGAAGCTGATCCGGATCGCGTGAAGAGTGAGCTTTCTCAGCACGGTGTTCAGCCTGAAGAATGGGGTGGTGAAACTCAGTTTATCAATGTATCCGCTAAAGCGGGTATTGGTATTGATGAATTGCTGGACGCAATCTTACTTCAAGCTGAAGTTCTTGAACTAAAAGCAGTCCGTTCTGGTATGGCAAGCGGCGTTGTTATCGAATCATTCTTGGATAAAGGCCGTGGTCCGGTTGCGACAGTGCTGGTTCAGGAAGGTACTTTGAACAAAGGTGATATAGTACTTTGTGGCTTTGAATATGGACGAGTTCGGGCAATGCGTGACGAGCTAGGTCGTGAAGTGTTCTCCGCAGGGCCATCTATTCCAGTGGAAATCCTTGGCCTATCCAACGTACCTGCGGCTGGTGATGAAGCAACGGTTGTACGTGATGAGAAGAAAGCTCGTGAAGTTGCTCTGTATCGTCAGGGTAAATTCCGTGAGGTCAAACTGGCTCGCCAGCAGAAGTCTAAACTGGAAAACATGTTTGCTAACATGGAAGAAGGTGAAGTTTCTGAATTGAATATTGTTCTGAAATCTGACGTTCAGGGATCATGTGAAGCGATCCGCGAAGCATTGGAACAATTGTCTACTGATGAAGTGAAAGTGAAAATCATCGGCTCTGGCGTAGGTGGTATTACTGAAACTGATGCAACACTGGCTGCTGCTTCTAATGCAATTATTCTAGGCTTCAATGTTCGCGCCGATGCTTCTGCACGCCGAGTTGTTGAAAATGAAAGTTTGGATCTGCGTTATTACTCTGTTATCTATAGCCTGATTGATGAGGTTAAACAGGCAATGAGTGGTATGCTGGCGCCTGAATATAAACAGCAGATCATGGGACTAGCAGAAGTTCGTGATGTGTTTAAATCACCGAAATTTGGTGCGATTGCAGGTTGTATGGTGACCGAAGGTACTATTAAACGCAATAATCCAATTCGCGTGTTGCGTGATAACGTAGTGATTTATGAAGGTGAATTGGAATCCCTTCGCCGCTTTAAAGATGACGTTAACGAAGTCCGTAATGGCATGGAATGTGGTATCGGTGTTAAGAACTACAACGATGTTCGTGTTGGTGACATGATCGAAGTATTTGAAGTTATTGAAGTTAAACGATCTATCGCTTAATTCCTACCACTGGTTAATTTCATTATTGGGGGGCTTTTGCCCCCCAAATGTCAGGAGATATAACAATGGCAAGAGAATTCAGTCGTACTCAGCGCGTTGCACAGGAAATGCAAAAAGAGATTGCCATCATTTTACAGCGAGAAGTGAAAGATCCCCGAATCGGTATGGCGACTGTTTCTGGCGTTGAAGTTTCTCGTGATTTGGCTTATGCCAAAGTATTCGTCACCTTTCTGAATGTGTTGACTGAAGAACATGATTCCGATGTGGTAAAGAATGGTATTAAGGCATTGAATGAAGCTTCTGGTTTTATTCGCTCTCTGCTGGGTAAAGCAATGCGTTTGCGTGTCGTGCCAGAACTGACTTTCTCCTACGATAATTCCCTGGTAGAGGGGATGAGGATGTCCAATCTGGTTACTAATGTTGTAAAGAATGATGAACAGCGCCGGGCTTCTGTGGATCACAAAGAGGAGAAGTAATGGGGCATCGTCGTCGCGGTCGTGATATACATGGTGTGTTGTTACTGGATAAGCCGCAGGATATTTCTTCTAATGATGCGTTACAAAAAGTAAAACGTATTTTCAACGCTAGCAAAGCTGGTCACACTGGCGCGTTGGATCCACTGGCAACCGGTATGCTGCCGGTTTGCCTTGGTGAAGCGACGAAGTTTTCCCAGTTCTTACTTGATTCTGACAAGCGTTATCGAGTGATAGCTCGTCTTGGTCAGCGAACTGACACATCTGATTCACACGGGCAAATCATCAGTGAAAGGGCAATCCAGTTAAGTCAGGTTCAGCTTGATGCAGCTTTGGATAAATTCCTTGGTGATACCATGCAAATTCCTTCCATGTATTCTGCACTGAAATATCAGGGAAAACCATTGTATGAGTATGCTCGTCAGGGTATTGAGGTAGAACGCGAAGCACGGCCAATTACAGTCTATGAATTACAGTTTATCCGTTGGGAAGATGATGAACTGGAATTGGAAATACACTGTTCGAAAGGCACTTATATTCGCACTATTATTGATGATTTAGGTGAATTATTAGGCTGTGGTGCTCACGTTATTTATTTAAGACGTTTACAGGTAGCGCATTATCCAAATGATTGCATGGTGACACTTGAGCAATTATATGAATTACAAAAGCAAGCCAAAGATCAGGAAATACCTGTGGGCGAATTAATTGATTCATTACTATTACCAATGGATAGTGCAATTGCTCATTTCCCAGAGGTTAATTTGATTCCAGTAGTTGCGGCTTATTTTAAACAAGGTCAGGCGGTGCGCAGTGCCAAATCCCCAGCTTTAGTTGAAAGTATGGTACGCGTAACTGAAGGTGATGAACGGAAATTCATTGGCATTGCTGTTATCAATGATGATGGGCTTGTTGCTCCCCGCCGTTTAGTTGTTGAAAGTCGGGATTAGGGTATTTTGGGTTATCTTGCGCTTAACTTATTTGCAGCGTAGAATAGCGCAGTTATATGTTGGGTGGCTGAATTAGAGATCGGCACCTGTAATTTTAGTTTATATATTTTTGGAGTTGTAATATGTCTCTAAGTACTGAAGCAAAAGCGCAAATTATTGCTGAATTTGGTCGTGATGCGAATGACAGTGGCTCTAGTGAAGTACAGATTGCTTTGTTAACTGCACAGATTAACCACTTGCAAGGCCATTTTTCAGAGCACAAAAAGGATCACCACAGCCGTCGTGGTCTGCTGCGCATGGTTTCTCAGCGTCGTAAACTTTTGGACTATCTGAAGCGTAAAAATGTAACAAGTTACACTGCGCTGATTGGGCGTCTTGGCCTGCGTCGCTAATCAAGCAAGTTTCAGTGGAAAGGGGCCATATATGGCCCCTTTTCTTCTGAGAAGCCATCATAGATAACAGCACAAAAATGCTGGTGGTGGTTTTTGTTAAGGCTCTTCAGTTACAGAGGTTCGCGCGGCTAATGAGAGTGCTTAAGGGAGTAAGACCTGTCGTTAGTCGCGAGGATGTGGCATGGAGAGATCATTCATTGTTGTCTGCTGAATATAAAAGGCAATGTTAACGAAAGGATATTATTTTGCTTAATCCGATTGTTCGTAAATTTCAATATGGTCAACATACCGTTGCTATCGAAACAGGTATGATGGCCCGCCAGGCCACAGCTGCTGTCATGGTCAATATGGATGACACGGCTGTATTTGTCACTGTTGTTGGTCAAAAGAAAGCAAAAGAAGGTCAGGATTTCTTTCCACTGACTGTTAACTATCAGGAGCGTACTTATGCTGCTGGTCGTGTTCCAGGCAGCTTCTTTCGTCGTGAAGGTCGTCCAGGTGAAGGAGAAACGTTAGTCGCTCGTTTGATTGATCGTCCTCTGCGTCCTCTGTTCCCGGAAGGTTTCCTGAACGAGGTGCAGATTGTAGCAACAGTTGTTTCTGTTAACCCGCAAGTTAACCCAGATATTGTTGCAATGATCGGTGCTTCTGCTGTGTTGGCACTATCTGGTATCCCGTTCAATGGCCCAATTGGCGCTGCTCGTGTTGGTTATATTAATGATCAGTATGTGCTGAACCCAACCAGTGATGAGCTGAAAAATAGCCGTTTGGATCTGGTGGTTTCAGGTACTGCTGGTGCTGTTCTGATGGTTGAGTCTGAAGCAGACATTCTAACTGAAGAGCAAATGTTAGGTGCGGTAGTATTCGGCCATGATCAACAACAGGTGGTTATTGATAACATTAATGCGTTGGCTGCGGAAGCAGGCAAAGAAAAATGGAATTGGGTGCCAGAACCTGTTAATCAAGCGTTGCATGACCGGGTAGCTGAATTGGCAGAAGGCCGTCTGGGTGATGCTTATCGTATCACTGAAAAACAGGAGCGTTATGCTCAGGTTGATGCTATTAAAGGGGAAGTTACGGCAGCGCTGTTGGAACAGGATGAGGCTTTAGAAGAAGCTGAAATCCATGAAATTTTGGGTAGCTTAGAGAAAAAAGTTGTTCGTAGCCGAGTCTTGTGTGGTGAACCACGTATTGATGGTCGTGAAAAAGATATGGTGCGTGCATTGGATGTACGTACTGGTGTTCTGCCCCGAACTCATGGCTCTGCGCTGTTTACCCGTGGTGAAACTCAGGCTTTGGTTACTGCGACTTTGGGTACAGAACGTGATGCACAGATCATTGACGAGTTGATGGGAGAGCGTACAGATCGTTTCCTATTACACTACAACTTCCCTCCATATTCTGTTGGTGAAACAGGTATGATGGGTTCACCAAAACGTCGTGAAATTGGTCATGGTCGTCTGGCCAAACGTGGTGTGGCGGCAGTTATGCCAAAAGCTAACGAATTCCCATATACCGTTCGGGTTGTTTCTGAAATCACGGAATCAAACGGCTCGTCTTCAATGGCATCTGTTTGTGGAGCATCTCTTGCGTTAATGGACGCGGGTGTGCCGATTAAAGCTGCTGTTGCTGGTATTGCAATGGGGTTAGTGAAAGAAGGCGATAATTTTGTTGTTCTGTCTGACATCTTGGGTGATGAAGATCATTTGGGAGACATGGACTTTAAAGTAGCGGGTAGCTGTGAAGGTATCAGCGCTCTGCAAATGGACATCAAAATTGAAGGCATTACCCGTGAAATTATGCAAATTGCTCTGAATCAAGCAAAAGGTGCGCGTTTGCATATCCTGAGTGTAATGGAACAGGCAATTAACAGCCCACGTAATGATATTTCTGAATTTGCACCACGTATTCATACTATTAAGATCAATCCTGATAAGATCAAAGATGTTATCGGTAAAGGTGGTTCAGTTATCCGTGCACTGACAGAAGAAACTGGTACTACCATTGAGATTGAAGATGATGGCACAGTGAAAATTGCTGCAACTGATGGTGAAAAAGCAAAACATGCCATCAGCCGCATTGAAGAAATCACTGCTGAAATCGAAGTTGCTCGTGTTTACATTGGTAAAGTAACCCGCATCGTTGATTTTGGCGCGTTTGTTGCTATCGGTGGTGGTAAAGAAGGTCTGGTACATATTTCTCAGATTGCTGATAAGCGTGTTGAGAAAGTGGCTGACTATTTGCAGGTTGGTCAGGAAGTCTCAGTTAAAGTTCTGGAAATTGATCGCCAGGGTCGTGTTCGTCTGAGCATTAAAGAAGCGACAGTCGGCGTAATTGCTGAGGATACACCACTGGCACCACAATCAGCAGAATAAATTTGATGTTATAAACGGCGTCTTGTAAAAAAGCGCCGTTTATAGACTCAGGGCAGGAGGCCCAATAAATGCAATATGGGTGATAGGGCATTCTTAATTAATGTCTGACTTTCGGGAGTAGGAAATGAATCTTTTTCTGCGCTGGTGTTATGCTGTAGCAATACTTCTTTTGGCAGGATGCAGCAGCAAGGATTGGCGTAAAAACGAAGTTTTTGCTATTCCGTTACAACCTTCATTGCAACAAGAAGTCATTCTGGCTCGTATGGAACAGATTCTTGCGAGTCGGTCATTGACAGAAGATGAGTACGCACAGCTTTTATATGAGAGAGGTGTGCTGTATGATAGTCTCGGGCTAAGGGCTTTGGCACGGAATGATTTTTCTGTTGCCTTATCTATTAGGCCTAATATTCCAGAGATTTTTAATTATCTGGGAATTTACTTCACACAGGCTGGCAATTTTGATGCCGCCTATGAAGCGTTTGATTCTGTATTAGAGCTTGATCCAACTTACAATTACGCGCGTCTTAACCGTGGCATCGCGTTGTATTACGGTGGTCGGTATAAGTTAGCGCAGGATGATCTGCAGGCGTTTTATCAAGACGATCCAAATGATCCTTTCCGTTCGTTGTGGGTGTACCTGGTGGAAAAGGAATTTTATCCTAAAGGGGCGATGGTGAACTTGTCGCAACACTACGAAAAAGCGAACCGGGGGCAATGGGGCTGGAATATAGTTGAATTCTATTTAGGCAAAATTAGTGAATATACATTGATGAACCGCTTGAAAGAGAATGCAACGGATAACACTTCGCTCGCTGAGCATCTCAGTGAAACTGACTTCTATTTAGGTAAACATTACCTAAGTCTGGGGGACAAGGATAGCGCATCTGCGTTATTCAAGCTGACGGTAGCTAACAATGCACATAACTTTGTTGAGCACCGCTATGCATTGTTGGAATTGGCGCTGTTAGGCCAGGAACAAGATGACCTATCAGAATCGGACCAGCAATAGCTGACGAACATTTCGAGATCGATTAGTAAAGTCCATCATCTTGACCGATGAGGGCTTGTTTGTTCGTTTAATTAAATACTTTGAGCCAGTTCACATTTTAAATGAAAATGACCGAAATTTTTTTCGATGCGTTATGTAGACTGGCCGCCATAACTAATGAGGCACCATTACATGACCACTGAGACTGAAATCTCTTTTGCTGATCTGGGTTTATCAGCACCTATCCTTTCTGCACTGGAAGATCTTGGCTATGAAAAGCCATCTCCAATTCAGCAACAATGTATTCCCCATTTATTAAATGGCCGTGACGTACTGGGCATGGCGCAGACGGGGAGTGGTAAAACAGCGGCATTCAGTCTGCCTTTACTGCATAATATCAATGCTGAGTTGAAAGCTCCGCAGATCCTTGTGTTGGCGCCGACCCGTGAACTGGCGGTACAGGTAGCCGAAGCGTGCGCAGATTTTTCTAAACATATGCGTAACGTGAATGTTGTTGCACTGTATGGTGGGCAACGTTATGACGTTCAGTTACGTGCTTTACGTCAAGGGCCACAAATTGTTGTGGGTACACCAGGACGTCTTCTGGACCATCTGAAGCGTGGTACGTTGGATCTGTCTAACCTGAGCGGTTTAGTTTTGGATGAAGCAGACGAAATGCTGCGTATGGGCTTTATCGAAGATGTTGAAAACATCATGAGCCAGATCCCTGCTGAACATCAGACTGCGCTGTTCTCTGCAACTATGCCAGAAGCTATCCGTCGCATTACTCGTCGTTTTATGAACGATCCGCAAGAAGTGCGTATCCAAGCGAGTGTAACGACTCGTCCTGACATCAGCCAGAGCTATTGGTCTGTTTACGGTATGCGTAAAAATGAAGCTTTGGTGCGTTTCCTTGAAGCTGAGGATTTTGATGCCGCGATTATTTTTGTGCGTACCAAAAATGCAACGTTGGAAGTAGCAGAAGCACTGGAGCGTAATGGCTACAACAGTGCGGCGCTAAACGGTGATATGAACCAGGCACTGCGTGAGCAGACATTGGAACGTCTGAAAGATGGCCGTTTGGATATTTTGATTGCAACTGATGTTGCAGCACGTGGCTTGGATGTTGAGCGCATCAGTCTGGTTGTTAACTATGACATTCCAATGGATGCGGAATCTTATGTTCACCGTATTGGCCGTACTGGCCGTGCAGGTCGTGCAGGTCGTGCTCTGTTGTTTGTAGAAAACCGTGAACGTCGCTTGTTACGTAACGTTGAACGTACAATGAAGCTGACTATCCCGGAAGTTGAACTGCCAAATGCTGAATTGCTAAGTCAGCGTCGTCTGGAAAAATTTGCTACTAATGTACAGCAGCAATTGGAAAGTAGCGATCTGGATCAGTACCGTACTCTGCTGTCTAAACTGCAACCTGCGGAAGATTTGGATATAGAAACGCTGGCAGCCGCATTATTGAAAATGGCACAGGGTGAGCGCCCGTTGATTCTGCCTCCGGATCCGGTTCGTCGTCCTCGCCGCGAATTCAACGAACGTGATGATCGTCGTCGTAGTGGCTTTGATGATCGTGGCGAACGTAGTGATCGTCCTCGTCGTGAACGCCGTGATGTCGGTGAAATGGAGTTGTACCGTATTGAAGTGGGTCGCGATGATGGTGTTGAAGTTCGTCATATCGTTGGTGCGATTGCTAACGAAGGTGATATCAGCAGCCGTTATATTGGCAACATCAAATTGTTTGCAACGCATTCCACGATTGAATTGCCAAAAGGCATGCCAGGTGATTTGTTATCCCACTTTACCCGTACCCGCATTTTGAATAAGCCAATGAATATGCAGTTAATGGGTGATGCACAACCATTTGAACGCCGCGAACGTCGTGGTGGTGGGCGTAACGGTAACAGTAACGGTAATGGTAATGGTAATGGCCCCCGTCGTGATCGTGAGAGTTTCAATGGTGGTGGCCGTCGCTTCAATGGTGAACGCCGCAGTGGTGAAGGTCGTGGTGAAGGCCAAAGCCGTAGCAGTTTCCGTGGTCGAGGTGATGATAATGGTTCATCTGCTCCACGCCGTCGTTATAACAATAGTAACGCACAGTAATCACCTGGACTGATATTTAAATAATAAAGCGGCTCTTTTTACAGGAGCCGTTTTTGTTGCCAGTTAATTGTTTCAATATTTTTATAATAAAAAAAGCTGCTTTTTATACAAAAGGCAGCTTTTAATATACAGAAAGAGATCAGTTACTTAATGCTTCAACGGGATTACCTGCACTGCGGGTGCGCCATAGTTTCAGCCATTGAATAATGGAAGAGACCATAATCACAATGCCGAGGATAACCATCACAATGGAGATTGTTCCGTTGAAGATGTTGAAACCTTTTGTTGCGGAGTTGAAGTAAATATTCTTCACCATCCAGTAAGCAGCATAGTTCACAGTAACGTACAGGTAAGCGAGTGGTATCAGGCAGGTCAGCATATACCAGCGTTTTTCGGACAGACGTAGGATAATTGTTGCACCAATCATCAGGCCGATGGACGCCATTAATTGATTAGAGACACCGAATAGCGCCCAGACTGAATTGATATCGCCGGAATTCAGTAGGTAGCCCCACAGTAAACAGGCAACGATACTGCAACCAATGGAACCTGGTAACCAGTTAATGCGTTTCAGAGGTGCCCAGATATCGCCCAAGAAATCTTGCAGCAGGTAACGGGCAACACGTGTACCGGAATCAACCGCTGTCAGGATAAATACAGCTTCGAACATGACGACGAACTGGAAGAAGTAGGATGCTAACTGGCTGAACCAAGGAATGCGAGTGAAGATATCTGCCATACCAACTGCCAATGTGACTGCACCACCGGTACGGCCATATAGATCCAGACCAATTTCCTGACTCAGTTGTGGTAGATGGATAACATCCATACCTAGTGTAGCAAAGACCTCTGGAGAGGAGTTAATCGCAAAATAGTCAGCAGGATATAGAGAAGTGGCAGCGATCAATGCCATGACGCCAACGACACACTCTGCCAGCATGGCACCGAAACCAACTGGCAGAATATCACTCCACTTATCGATCTGTTTTGGTGTTGTGCCAGAGCCGATAAATGCATGAAAACCAGAAATAGCGCCACACGCGATGGTAATAGAGATAAACGGCCACACCGGACCAGCCAGTACAGGGCCATTACCATGAATAAATTCAGTGACTGCCGGGAATTGGATCTCTGGATTAATAAAGATGACTCCCACAACTAGCGCGCCGAATACGCCGATTTTCATAAAACTAGAAAGGTAACCTCGGGGAGTCAGTAGCATCCATACTGGCAGAGCGGTTGCAAAAAACGCATAGATTGGCAGCACCAAGCTAACAGTTGATGTACGTAGACTTAGCCATTCACCGAAAGTAGATGTTTGAATGTAAGGGCCGACAATCACACAAGCCATGATGGTGATAATACCTACCCAAGTTGCTCCGCGCATATTACCTGTGAAGTGCTCCCATAGACCGACACCGATTGCGACCGGAATGGTCATAAATACTGCAAATGTTCCCCAGGGATTACGCTCTAGCGCGTGAACAACCACCATGGATAGACCAGCCATAGTAATAGTAATGATGAACAGCATTGCAAGGCCGGTGCACCAACCAGCAATTGGGCCAAGTTCTGTTTTGGCAACTTCTGACAGGGATTTACCACTGTGTTTCATTGAGGCGAATAAAACAACCGTATCATGCACGGCTCCGCCGATAACACAGCCGATTAGTAGCCATAATATACTTGGCAAATAACCATATTGAGCTGCTAATACAGGGCCAACCAGCGGTCCTGCGGCTGCGATTGCTGCGAAGTGGCTACCAAAATTGACCCATTTTTTCGTGGGTACATAATCTTTACCGTCTTCCAGTAAATGGGAAGGTGTAACCTCGCTGTCATCTGCTTTCAGTACCTTTTTAACGAAGAATACGCCGTACAAGCGGTAGCAGATAACCAGAATACACAACGTTGCAATGACAAATGTGAGAGCGTGTTGCATTCCTCTTCTCCTGAGAGTTATAAATTTTTACTCGTATCTTGTCATAGGTAAAGGAAGCTATAAGGGAGTGTCTAAGTGAGTGGTTGTATGGCGGGTTAAGTGGTCAGATTCAGCAGGTGAGCGGTGAGTAAGAACTGACTAACCCGCTGAAAAGATGATGAGTGTCACGGTTACTTCAATCCTAGTGCCTCTTTCAATGGTTTCAAATAACGGCGGCTGACGGGGATAGTTTTGCCATTGCGTAGAATCAGTTCGGCCTGTCCGTGATCACCAAATAGGATTTCGCGCAGATGGGTCATATTGACCAGATATTGACGATGATTTCTCATCATTGGTGTGCGGGTTTCTAATGTGCGAAGTGTTAGTTCAGTAAATCCTTCCTGCCCATTGGTACACATAACATAAACTCCACTTGGGCGGGAGGTGACATAAAGGATTTCATCCAGCCGCACAAGCCAGATTCGGCTGTGGCCGGTGCATGGGATATATTTCAACGGCTCTTCTGCTTTCAGGGTGGAAATATCCTGTTTCTGATACCCTTGCCGTAATCGTTGTAAGGTTTTGGTTAGACGGTTTTTTTCCAGTGGTTTTAATAAATAGTCAAATGCGTGCTCTTCAAACGCTTGTATTGCATATTCATCAAATGCGGTCAGGAAAACAATATAGGGACGATGCTCTGGATCTAGCATACCAACCATTTCCAATCCGGTGATACGTGGCATCTGGATATCCAAAAATACAACATCGGGTTTTAGATGATGTATGGCGCCAATGGCTTCAACGGCATTGGCGCATTCGCCAATAATTTGAATATCATGTTCTTCTTCTAGCAAACAACGTAGGTTTTCTCGCGCAAGCGGTTCGTCATCAACAATTAATATATTCATATGCACACAGTTTTATTAGCCTCTTTAATGAGTGGCAAGTATAAAATTACGCGGGTAAATTTTTCTGGCTGGCAATCTATTTGCACGCCATAATTTTCACCATAGCGAAGTCGTAGCCGTTTATCTACCAGACTCTTTCCTAGTCCATCCCCCATAGAGACCGATTTATAAAGACCAGCATTATCTTCCACTTCCAGTATCAACAATTGATTCTGCTGATGAGCACGAATAGTAACCCTGCCGGTTTCTAATAACTGTGATGTGCCGTGTTTGATCGCATTTTCTACTATTGGCTGGAGAGAAAAAGCGGGTAATTTGGCGTGAATCAGAGATTCCGGCAGTTCAATATTTATTTGCAGATGCTCACGGAAACGCGCCTTCTCAATTTGTAAGTAAGCATTCACATGCTCTATTTCATCAGACAGCGTGACAATCTCTTCTGACCGTTTCAAGTTTTTACGGAAAAAGGTTGAGAGATATTGTACTAATTGACCTGCTTGATAACTGTCCCGTCGGATCACTGCTTGCAGGGTATTTAAGGCATTAAATAAAAAGTGAGGATTCACTTGCGCATGAAGCAGCTTAATTTCTGATTGAAGTAGTGATTGTTTGTTACGTTCATACTGCCCTGTGAGGATTTGGGCGGATAACAAACTGGCAATACCTTCTCCTAGGGGGCGGTTGATTGAGCTGAACAGACGGTTTTTGGCTTCATAAAGTTTGATTGCGCCGATAACTTGCTGATTTTCTCCCTGTAACGGAATGACCAAGGTGGAACCGAGTTTGCAGGTTGGATTGATTGAACAACGGTAAGGTATTTCATTGCCATCGGCATAAACCACTTCATTATTTTCAATTGCTCGACGGGATTGTTCTGAAGAAATAGGTGTTCCAGGGAGGTGATGATCTGAACCGATACCAATAAACGCCAGGAGTTTTTCTCTATCTGTAATAGCCACTGCGCCTATTTCCAGTTGTTGATAAATAACTTTCGCTACCTTCATACTGTTATTTTCATTAAATCCTTTTCGCAGAATACCTTCGGTATAGACAGCGATTTTTAGTGCCTGGGCAGAAAATGCACTGGTATATTTTTCAAATATCGCGCGTCGGTCAAGCAGGATACGTATAAACATTGCTGAGCCGATACTATTGGTGACGATCATGGGGGCGGCGATATTTTTGACCAA
The DNA here is from genome assembly GCF_025384895.1 of Photorhabdus kayaii. NCBI lineage: Bacteria > Pseudomonadati > Pseudomonadota > Gammaproteobacteria > Enterobacterales > Morganellaceae > Photorhabdus > Photorhabdus kayaii. The sequence continues at coordinate 62,286 of NZ_JAJAFZ010000009.1, read as the reverse complement.
CGCTAATGCTTCACTGTATGGACGAGAGAGCAGTAGTAAAATGCCCATTTGTATTATTTCAGCACAAAACGTGACGATAGCGGCTGTCCAGGGATTAATCAGTCGGTTTATCTGACCACGTTTCATCAGATAGCTGTGAATAATGCCACCGATTAAACCTTCAATAATGGTCGATATCATGCAACTGAAAGCGGTCATCCCACCAAGAGAATAGCGGTGCAGCCCACCGGTTAATCCCACCAGTGCGCCGACACCGGGTCCACCCAGAAGTCCGCCAAGGACAGCGCCAATAGCACGGGTATTGGCAATGGAATCACCTATATGCAAACCAAAATAAGTCCCCATAATGCAAAAAATGGAAAAAGTAACATAACACAGCAACTTATGAGGTAAACGTACAGTCACTTGTAATAGTGGAATAAATAGCGGTGTTTTACTTAGTAGCCAGGCGATAACCAAATAAACACACATCTGTTGTAGTAATAACAACACAAGATTAAATTCGTACATAAACTTTCCGGGAGGATTTATGGATGTTATTAGTTTACAGAAACAGCTAATAATATTATTAAAAGTTTAGTTTAAGTGGGTTAATATTTGACAAGAATCATAAACCACGACACTATTATAAAGCGTTTTCCTTTCTATCAGTGATTATACGCACAAACATATAAGAAATTTTCCGTAGAACAATGCGAAGCTATAGCGTTAGTTTCGAGTCGGGTAATTTTGGATGTGTAAGACATCATGAAAAAAAGAACACTTTTTACGATCTTACTGGTTATTTTGCTCACAGCAATGGCTGTGTTATTTCGTTCCCATAACCAATATTTATTGTTGCAAGGTGAAGTTGATGCACCGGAAGTGATTGTGGCATCTAAAGCTAAGGGACGAGTGATTAAACGTCACGTTGAACGAGGAGATGATGTTAAAACAGGCCAGTTGCTTATCACTCTCGAAAGCCCTGAATTACTGGCCCAGGTTGCTTCATTAGAAGCTGCTCGTGATCAAGCCAAAGCGCAGTTGGAACAATCTCTTCATGGAACACGTGAAGAAAGTATTCGAAATTTGGAAGCGGGTTTGGCACAAGCTCAGACCGAATATGATAACGCGGTACGTGAATATGATCGTATTCAGAATATAGCATCTAAAGGCTATGTTTCACGGAACGATCTAGATAATGCTCACAGAAGTAGAGATGTTGCCTATCAGAAAATGCAGAGTGCAAAAGCGGTATTGGATGAAGGTATGCATGGTGACAGGATTGAACTGCGTCAGAAATATGCAGCGGCTTTACGTCAGGCTGAACAGCAACTGATTGAGTTACAAACCCAGAGTAATGATTTGCAGGTCAAAGCACCTGTCGCGGGGGAAGTTGGGCCGATTCCGGCAGAAGTTGGTGAATTATTTAGTGCTAATAGCCCCTTAGTGACATTAATCCGTGTACCAGAAGCTTATTTTATTTATAACCTGCGGGAAGACATTCTGGCAAAGGTGCACAAAGGGGATAAAGTCAAACTTCGTATACCTGCGCTAGGTGATAAAGAGATTGAAGCCGAAGTTCGTTATATCTCACCAATGGGTGATTACGCGACTAAACGTGCCACTCGTGCCACCGGTGATTTCGATTTAAGAACCTTTGAAGTGCGCTTGTATTCCTTACAGCCTATTAAAGGTTTACGTCCTGGTATGAGTGCATTGTGGCGTTGGGATAAGTAGGTGACTGATGCGGAGCAAGGTTGCATGGCGTGGTTTCGAGCGTGCTTTTAGCCAAGAAATCCGGGCTGTGATTCGTAGTCCAGTTTTTCACTGGTTAAGCTGGTTATTCCCGTTGATGCTATTTGTGCTTATCAGCGCTAATTTCTCAGAAGGGACATTGCTTAATCTGCCAGTATCGGTGGTTGATAATGATCAGAGTCCGCTGTCACGTCATCTAATACGTAACCTGGATGCGGCTTCCCATGCGCAGATTAAATCTTATGATGGCGGATTGCATGAATCTCTTGAACGGCTTGGTAGTGCTAAGGATTACTCTTTACTTTATATCCCGCACGATTTTGAAGCTAATGCGCTCAGAGGTGACCAGCCAACCGTGCGTATGTATTACAACGCGTTGTTTTATGGTGCTGGAAGTTACTCTATTCAGGATTTCAGTGGATTAATGGCAGAGATTAATGCGAAGTACCGTTCTATATTAGCGACGGAAATGGGCCATCAGTTACCTCCATTAGCTAATGTCACGCTCGTTTATGATAGCCTTTTTAATGCCAGCGGTAGTTACATCTATTATCAGCAGTTTGCGGCCACAATTCATTTGTTACAGCTTTTTGTTGTAACCTGCACGATTTATAGCATGGCACGCAGCAAGACACTGATGACAATGAAACCATTTACTTTCGCGTTGTTGGGAAAATTAGCACCTTATACCCTGTTTTTTACTTTGTTGCTAATCGTAGAATTGGCGGCTCTGATTGGTATATTTGATGCAAAAGTGAATGGTAACCCAATATATATGGTGATAGTGGGTTTCTTCTATGTCATTGCCGCTCAAAGTATTGGCTTGTTGTTGTTTACTTTCACTAATAGCACACTGACGGCTTACAGTTTAATCGGAGTGCTAGTCAGTATTGCGACAACTTTTTCAGGTATGTCAGTGCCAGAATTATCAATGATATTGCCGGCGCGGATAATTGCCAATATTGAGCCTTTGACGCATGCTTTAAATGCGATGTTTGATATTTTTCTGCGTGAGGTTTCTTTACTGGGTATTTTATCTGTTTGTGCTTTATTGCTTATTTATCCGGTCGTTTGCTTTCTGTTAGTACGAAATCGGTTATTTAAACGGCTTGGCTTGCCACAGGGTGATGAATAATGCAGATGTATTGGCAAACTTTTCGCCGGGTATTAATGGGAATGTTGGAAAAGCCCATGTGGATGTTGATGCTAGTTTCCTTGTGTATGATGAGTTTGGTATATGTCCGGCCAACAGTATGGGATCTACCGGTTGCTGTGATCGACCAAGATCACAGCTCTGCTAGTCGCGCTTTGATACGCCAGCTTAATTCTACGGCTAAAATTGCTGTCCATAGCTATGACAATTTGGCTGGTGCTCGTCACGATCTACTGCTACGTGAAATTTTTGCGATTATCATCATCCCGGCGGATCTGGAGAAAAATATCCTTAATGGAAAAAATATCACCTTTCCGATTTATGGCGATGCAACCAGTCGTCTTGCTAATGGACAAATTCAACAAGAATTGACTTCTGCTCACCGGCAATTGCTAAACGAATATAACAGCAAATTATTATTGAAATATGGTTTTAGTCCTGAACAGACAAAATTATTATTAATGCCGATTCGTAGTGAAGCTATTGGATTATTTAACCCTGGTGTCAGTTTTGCCGCAATTGTTTTTCCCGGTTTGTTGGTGATGTTATTACAACACTCGTTATTGATATCTTGTGTGCGGGTCAGTATTACGATACGTGGTACACCGAAAGGTAAACCACCATTGCCTGTCTATTTGGGAGCGCTGTCGGCGCTATTACCGATTTGGCTTTTTCTTTCCATCATCTTTTTTGTGCTTTGGCCGTGGGTGTTGGGATATCGGCAGGAGGCGTCTATTCCTTTGCTATTAATGCTGACGTTCCTGTTTATGTTGGCAGTACTCGGATTAGGGAAATTAGTAACAGAGTGTATGCGCAGTGTAGAAATGATCTATTTAACGATCGCTTTGCTTACCACGCCTGTGTTCTATATTTCCGGCACAGTCTGGCCGGTGCAGGCAATGCCTGATTGGGTGAGAGTAATTTCTTCTGTTTTACCGTCTACTTGGGCAACAAAAGCGATTGCTGGTGTTAACCAGATGGGATTGCCAGTACAGAATGTATTGGGAGATATCGCTATGATGCTGGTTCTTGGTGTGGTTTATACCCTGCTAGGAATTTTGATAGGTATGGTGCGTAATGGTGAATTCAGGAAAATAACCTATTATTTGCATAGGGTATTTAAGTGATGATTTATGTTTCCTAATTCGTGATTTATTCTAGTGCGATAGAAAAATGACCAGATAGAGTGGTGTATATATGTTCTATTTTTATACTCATTATGATTTTTTATCTATGTAATTCAGTTGGATAGATTAAGTTATGGTAATCACATTAATAATTAGTACTTACCATTAAATATCTCTCTATGTATTGTTTTTTCAGAATCATATAACAGAACCAATGATAGTTTGGTGTGTTGTCAGGAACGGTCAATTTCACCGATATGAGATGGAAAATACTTATGGAAATACTATCCGTGATATACCAAAGTCATTGTTGGTAAAACGGATTGTTTCGGTATTCTTAGCTGATTTCTGTACGAAAATCCGATCTTTTGCCCTATAAATTAATTTATCGTTTGCATAAATTTCACGTATAAGTTAATTTCAACCCAGTTGAAGGAGGTCGAAAGATGTTTGAACTTTTGTATCATCCGGAAGCTGCTGAGGAAGTAGAAGACTTACCGGGTGCGCTTCGGGGTAAGATGGCAAGATTACTGGACCAGTTAGAGCAACGTGGCAACGGGCTACGCTACCCGTTAACAAGACCCGTTCGGGATAGTTTATTTGAATTACGGGCTTCGGGTTCAGACATCGCGAGGACACTATTTGTGTTCCAAAAGGGGAAGCGGATTTACATCTTACGATGTTTTGTGAAAAAAGGAGATAAAACTCCACCACCTGAAATAGAGTTAGCGCTGAAACGACTGGAGGATATGACACATGGCTAAAGTAACTCCTATCTCACATTCGGAAGTGAGAAAACGTCTTCTTAATACACCGGAAGCTCTGCAAGCCTATGCTGAGGCCACAGAAGAATATGAGTTGCTAGAACAGCTCACTGAATGGCGGGAAAAGGCAGGTCTAAAAAAAGTAGATGTGGCTAAACGGATGGGAATTAACCCGTCTGCGGTTACCCGTATTGAGAAGAATGTAACGAAAGCTAGTTGGCACACACTTAAACGTTATGCTGCTGCATGTGGTGTTGAGTTATCTTTAACTGCGAAGTAATACTACAGAATGTGTGTTCCGTTGGTGGTGATATTTAAGATTTGCTTGTTCTAAAAGGCTTCCGTTAAAGGAAGCCGTTTTGCTGCGGTATTTCCATCGAATTTTCTGACTAGAATCTGGTTTTTTTCAGCGAAAGTAAAAACAGCATATTTTTAACGATAAAAGCGCTGATTAAAAACCAGAGGAAAATGAAAAACGCATCAATATAAGTAAGATTAAGACAAATAAAATAGGCCATTGTAATACCAATAGCAGAATCAAGTTGATCGAATAAAATAAACAACTGCTTATTTTGCTTCGGATGTTGTCCCGGTGGGGCGCCGAGTCTCCTTTTCAACCAGGAGTTTGGCAATTCGAAAAGAACGTAACCTAAACCCGCTAGGAACCCGGTAAATAAGCAGGATCCAATCGTCCGTGGAATAATGGTGTCCTGTGTTTCGGTACAGAGTATTAACCACAGCGGTGAAAATAGCGCGGTAATAATGGGTACAACAATAAAACCGCGCCAGGTCTTGTTGCGACCGAAATAACGTTGATGTATTGGAATAGCCCAGCAGGAAAAATAATTTTTCGTCACAATCACCATATGTAAACAACCACCAAGGATAACGGGGATAAGTAAAATCCCCGCGTGATAAAAACTATTGAGCATAAAAACTCCAGAAATGAAGACCTGTAAATAAAACAAACCCTGCAAGTGTTGTACTGACGATAGTACTGAGATGTTTGAACTTATAAAACGGGCGATCCCATAGCATGGCGATACTGAATGCAAGAAGCGCTAATGTCAGTAAAAGATGGGTCAGCCCCGGCGTTGCCACCAAACCTACCAAAGCGTAACCACTGACAATAAATAAGCTCCAGAATACCGGCATACCAAGGTAGGAGAGTCGATCTTCATCCTGAATATTTCCGACTTCATTAAATACGGATAATCTCAGGCAACCGCTAATGATCATTAAGATAATAAACAGGGAATACCAAGATTGATAACCGGAAAGGTAGAGGATAATGGCTGGAGAGATCAAGTAAATAAGTTGATCCATAAATCCATCAAGATAACGACCGAATGGGCGCGCAATATTTAAGTGTCTGGCTAGCATGCCATCAAGCGCATCGCCAAGCATGGCAAGATACAAAAACGCAATAGCTAAGTAATACCAATGTTGTAATGCGGCTGCGACGGCAAGCGCGCTAAAGACCGCCCCAACGATAGTAATATAGTCTGCTTTGTTTAGATGAATGATGAAATGATTATTATTCATAATTTTTCCTTGTGTGGAACGGAAGATAATTGGCCTTTACCGAGCATATTGATCAGCGCGATGCGGTTTATTTTGCTGTTATGACGAATGTCAACAGGGATAGGATTAGCACAATAAATACGAGTAACCTGCGTGAGATCCAGCTCGTCTAAAATAGCGGGTAAATCTGTCGGTAGTGTGGCACTTTCCAGTATCAGGGCGGCTCCACCTAAAGGATGTAACACGAATGCGCTTTGAGTGACCCCTGGCAGTTCATTGATCCTTTTTTCCAGTACGTAGGGATGGATGATATGACCATCATCTAACACCACTTTGTCTTTTACCCGCCCAAGTAGCCAGAGCTGTCCTGTCGTATCCAGATAGCCGATGTCACCGGTACAGTGCCAAATGCCTCCCTGTTTACGTGGGAGTTTGTTTTTTTTCGTTGCTTGAGGATTATCAATATAGTCTTTGAGCACATGAGGCCCGGCAACCAAGATTTCACCGACATTACCGGCAGCTAGTGGGGTAATTTGTTGGGGGTTAGCCGTTATTTCCCGGATACATATTTCTGCTTGTGTAACCGGTTTTCCGACCAGATAACCATCATGAGTTGCCCAGTGGTTTAATTGAGTCGTCATTTCGACGGTACTGATCGGTTCAACCTCGGTGGAACCATAGACCACTAAATGCCGAGCATATGGAAAGACGGTCAGGCAGTTTTCAAGCAGAGCCTTGTTAGCAGGCGCACCACCTACGATGACTGTTCGCACGTTGGGGAATGACAACCCTTTGCTCTTAGCATAACCGGTGACTTTGTTCATATAGGCGGGAGCACCACTGAGGCATGTAACACTTTTGTCTTGCACTTGCTTGACGATCTTCTGCGGATCGACAGTTGCGGGATGGGCAAAGTCAAAATCAGGCAGAATACTGCTGTTGCCGCAGCATAATGAGTGCAGCACCATAACGGGGAAACTGTGTAGATCTATCTCATTCTTCCCTTCGATAAAAAGTGCTGTTATGGCATAAAGTTGTGCTAGCAAGCTGTCATGAGTGCGGTTTGCGCCTTTGGGTGTGCCGGTAGAACCCGAGGTAAAGGTAATTAACCCAGTTGTATCCGACGGTAAATCTCGGCAGATAAAGCTACTCAGTGGTAAATGTTGATTGGGTGTTTCCAGCACTTTCATGCCCAAGATACGTTGTCCGATGACAAAACGTCGCAGTCGCCACAGTTCAGGGATCAGAAACCAGAATTTTCCTAATGTAGGTTGAGTGATCACCGCCGATAATTTACTGTGGCGTAGTATCTCCCTCAGTTGCTTTTTGGCAAGCCCGCGCTCAAGCATAACGGGAACTAGTCCTAGCCCCAGAATGGCGATAAGCAATGGATAAAGTACTAAGCTTGGTTGGATAATCACTAACAAGCGATCGCCAGCGACGAACCCAGCTTGAGTTAACTGATACTGGAAATGGGAGGCGTGAGAAAAAAACTCCTGAAAGCTTAAACCGTTACTATGATCCCGTGAATGTGGCGTTTGCAGGGCTAAATGCTCAGGATGTTTTTGGGCTGCATCGACAATTGGTTGACAAATATTTGTCATGCGATCCCCCTGTAATAAAGCGCATATTGATGCTTGGTGGCAGCAGGTGTATTGAAAAGCCGTTTTGCGGTTTTGAGCGATGTATTATCTTCACGCATCATGGCCCCTCCTAGACGAGGGTGAATACGTCTGGCACTCTGTTCAAATGAGTGGTATAGCGTGTTGTACAGCCGACTGCGCCGGTATTGCGGTGCGACTGCCACGGTTTTCAGCAACCCGATAGCGGGCTGACCTTTTTGCAGGACTGACAGACTCAAAATTATCCCGGCAATTTCGCCACTAGGAGTTTTAGCCAGAAATGACGCAGGGTAATGGCAAAAAGGTTTGATAAACTCCTTACCACAATGCTGCTGAAATGTGGCCCAAGACGGGGTGGTATAAGCGAAATTCTCACCAAACACCGAGTCGATAAAAGAATAGAGTTTAACTTGCTCTTGCATCCATAATTCAGGCGTTAGCGGCAATAATGTCGCTGGAACATCAGGAAGTCTTTGTGCGCGTTGATGAGCCTGCCGAAAGTTGCCTTCTATTGCTTGGGTATCGTCGAATATCGAGGTATAGCGATAACGGATATCAAACCCTAATTCTTTCAACAAAAGGTGATAGTAAGGAGGGTTATAAGGCTCATGTTCAAAGGGAGGCACATCAAAATGATCAAGTCGAACGCGGTAGTGTCCGAAAGTTGAAAAGTTAATCGGCCCGTAGAGATTGCACGCACCATTTTCCTTGGCCCATTGTTCTAGAGCGCTAAACAACATGGTGTTGCTTGCTATGTCGTTATCAGTTTCCCAAAAGCCAAAAAATGCGGCAGATCGGCCATCAACTCTATGAGGTACTAAAAAGCCGACAAGACGGGCTTTCCCTGGAATGCAGCCAATCCAGGCTTTACTGTGATTAAACCAAGAATTCTTCAGGCTGAATTGCTGTTGTACTTTTTCCCGGTCTTCACCAGGCCATAGCGGCCAATCGCGATAAATACTGGGGGGAAGGTCAAGAAAACCTTCAGGTAGTGGATTGGCTGGAGACCATTCTCCTATGAAGATATTAGACATGTTCACTCCTTGATGTCAGCTCTTCTACAGTGGTGTCGTGCAAGCGGACAACAGTCCCAGTTGCTCCATCCATGTTTACCCGATCGCCATCTTTCAAAATTTGTGTGACGGCGGGAATGCCGACGATGGCGGGGATCCCCAGTTCACGAGCAACAACGGCGGAATGTGAAAGTGTGGAACCGCGTTCGATTAGTAATCCACCTGCTGTAGGGAATAACGGTGCCCAACCGGGATCGGTGCGTACAGTACACAGGATCTGCCCTGCCAGCGACATTTCATCTTGTGGGTTTTTAATTAATCGGATAGTTGTTTCAACTTGCCCTGGGTAGCAACCTATGCCTTGTAGCACGCTGCTATCAGTAGGGGCCTGTTTTTCCTGATAGGGATAGCTGTAATCTTGCTGCTGATACAGTGAACCTCTAATGAAAAAGTGATGAGCTGGTTCATCCTCTGTTTCGTAGTTGGCATATTCTTGCTTGCGCATAGCAACTAAAGGCTTAAGTTGGGTCTGTATTGCTGTTCCTTCGTAGCCGCTGTAGATCTCCTCTAACGTGAGATAAAAAATATCGCGGGGTTCAGCGAGTATCCCTTCTAAGGCATATGCCTGACCAAGTTGTAGGAAGATATCTCGATACAGCCCGAACATGCGAGTTCGGGTGAAGCGCATATTTTCCCGGTGGCGTATTGCTTGACGCAATTTTTGCAAATTCTTTTTGAAGGCGTTCATCCGCTTGGAACCGAGTCGTTCCTGTATTTGCTGAAATGCGGTATTTTCGGCTTGAGTACGCAATTTTCTTTCCCGGCTGGATAACGTCTCTGGTGTGAGGGTATCGATAGCAAGGTAGTTTTTTAGTATCAGAAATAAAAAACTGGGATCTTGTTTTAGTGTGATGGTTTCCAGCTTCAATTCACCCATCGTGCGATCGCCATATTTTTTAATATAATCAATGCACTGCTGGTGGAATGATTCATCGAGTTGGTGTACTTGGGTCAACAGGGTACGAGCATCACCGTGGATCAATAGGCTGCATAACTCAGAGTGCTGGCGTGCATATTGGCACATTTTTAACAGCACTTTGGTCGGCTGGGTACTTTCGATATCTTCATCCCCAGAAAGAAGATCACCTAATAATGCAGATGAGTTTTCAATACCGGCAGCAATTAGCCCCCGATGTACACGGCCATTAAACATCATCACGTAGAAATCGTTTAAGATCGGTGTCGTCCAGCGTCGTAGCAGATGTTCATCCAGATATTTTAATTTTTCGATCAGTTGGCCGCTGTTGCAAGTATGCAGCTCTGCTTGTTTTATAGCGGCGGCATGCCATTTAAACTGTTCTAAAAATAGTTCTACCCGCTGATCCATCGTTCTGAAAGCATATAGCAGGCGCAGAAGCGCCCATCCCATCTTTGGCAGTTTTTTTATTTTATCGCCCAGCGAAAGTGCTTGATCTTCAATAAAATCAACCGGATCTTCTAGCCCCATCATTCTTTCCATATCTTTTTTATTGGTTTGGAAAGCGGGAAGTAATAGGAGTCCTTTGTACCAATTGTTGATGTTGTAATAGATCCTACCTTTAACTAAGCCGAGCATATTTTCCAGCATAGAACGATGCTGATTAACCTGTTTATCTGAGCAACCTAAAGCACGTATTGTCTGTTCATAAACGGTGGCATAACCTGCCCGGGCAAAAGAGAAAGTCAGTGGTGTTGTTATTCCACAATAAGATTCCTGAATATTGGAATTATCGAAAATAATATGACGTTCGCTTTTATCGTCCAGACGTGGCAATCGGGTTATTGGCCGGGTCTGTAGAATAAAGATTTGATGGTTTTGAATCGTCCATTCGATATCTTGTGGACACCCTTGAGCTGCTGCAATTTCTTTGCCAATATCTCGTAATGCATAGATTTTATTATCGAGTAAGGTCGGTTCCCACTGTTTTTCTTTCGCGACGGGTATTGTTACTGTACCGCTGCCGTTGGTGGTATTGAAAACAGTTGCTGTCTCTTTTTGTGTGATATGACGTTCGATCTCAGGTGTGGTGAGATGAACTGAAAATTCATCGGTATCGCATTCGCCGGAAACTACGCCTTCTCCGGTGCCCCAGGCGGATGAGATTAGGCAATGTTGCCTGCTACCCGTAACAGGGTGTGCAGTAAACATGACACCGGAAACCTCACCGGCAACCATGTTCTGAATGATGACAGCACTACTGATATTGCCCATCGGTAGCCGTTTGTGTAGGCGATATTGTAATGCACGCGTGTTAAAAGCTGAGGCCATCACGGCACGTAAGCTATTGGCAAGCGCTGATTTACCCCGCTGAAATAGGTAGCTGTCCATCTGCCCGGCGAAAGAAGCATTGGCGGCATCCTCACCAATGGCTGATGAGCGAACAGCGAAAAATTCATCTGGGTGATTCTCTGACAAGAGAGCTAATTCTTCTTCTAATTTAGTAGGTAATGGAATCGACTGTAGCCACTGACGCAATGGCGCGGCAATAGCGTCGAGTGTTTCCTGGCTGATATCATGTGGTACGGTAGCCAACTGCTCTATGATGTTGCTTGCAAACGTATCGTTGATGAGTAGGCTATTAAGTACCTCGCTGCTGATGACCCAATAATTAGGTACAGGAAAACCGTTTTGCGTAAGCCATAATAAATTAGCCGCTTTTCCACCTAAGGAATGTTCCGGCAATGCAATAGCGTTATCTTGCGTGTAGAGATATTTCATATTGTTCCACCAATACAGCAATAGTATACCTTGCTTACATCATGCTCTTATTTGTACGTAATATTGTTGGCGTGAATAGATCAATAAGATATGAATGTATTACAAGCTATTGCTGCACCCTTATTTTAGAGGAAGAGTAAATTAAATAGTTTATTCGGTTGATTATTAATTCCGTGTTAATGAAATAAGCCAGCGGAGCGTTTTCATTGTGCGCTCCATAAATGGGTAGCCAACAACATTGTGTGCCATCATGTAAAGCGGAATCCTTCTCATCCATAAATCATGCAGCGCTAATTCATAGCCACGATGCCAAATTATTGGATCGAGGGAGATCCCCGATTTTTGCTCAAGTTCAACCCGGTGTAGTTCAATATAATAAGCTACCTTATCTGCATCACTTTGTGGGTCTAAGCTAAAAGCCAGAAGTTCTGCCAGGTCGCGCTGGGGGAGATGCAAAGTAGACAATTCCCAATCCCAAGCGCATAAATGTAAGCCGGTTTCCTGTTGTCGGAAGGCAATATTGCGTGGGTTGAAATCACCGTGGATCAATGTCCTGGGCATCTGTTCGATCTCTTTCCACCAGGTGGAGGCATTGTCTACCCAGTGCTGGAAATCTTTATGTTCTTCGGCAGTGAACAACTCAGGGAACGTTTGGTGGATAAAATTGCCCAGTTTTTGCCACAGGGGCTTCATCTGTGAAACCGTATCGGCATTCGGAATTTGTAGTTGCGAGAATTTCCACGTGAGCTCTTCTTCCCGTCCCAACCAGATAGAGTGAATATCGGCTATTCCTCGGATGGCGGCTTCAAGGTGGCGCTGCTCCCAAGGTGTTTCCAGGTTAATATTGTTCATTAACACCATATCGTGGAGCAATTCTTCAATCAGGGCATAAGTTCCGGTTGCTTCGTTTTCAATTACACCATAGATAACTGGAATGTAGCGCATCAACCGTGGATCTTGCTGATTCATAATAGCCAGCTCACGGCTATGGCTTTGGTTAAATTCAAGCTGATGTGCAAAATCTTGGAAAACGGCAAACAACTCGGAAGAGCAGTGTTTGGCAATATCCAGTACCATCTCGACGACCTCTGTTCCCAAAGGTTTCAGTTTCAGCATTACGGGTAAATTATGCTGTGCGGATGTCGTCATGGAAAAAGGAAATAAGCCAATTAAACGTTCCGCATAATTCGAGCTCAGATGCGTCAGCATGCTGTGTTCATCACCGCCAGAAAATTTAGGATTGATCGTGGTTAAATGGGCCCCTTGTAACACAGGGTTAAAATCTGCTTGCTGGAAGAAGGAGAGATCAAGTTCCTGTGGGGTGTGTGCAGTGATATTGTTAGTGGTGACAGGGCGATAGCGGCCAAGTCTTTCATGTGATTGAGCGAATTCATCCGCAGCAATAGCTGACAATGTTGAAATATCAAGGGCCAGACAATAGCTGGCGATGATCTCCGCCAGGCGGGCGGTGCCATTTTCATCGGTGCAGCCCAACATGTTCAGACATTCACGTTGGTGTGGTAAATACGTTCCGCCACCGATAGTACCGATGATCAGAGAAGGCAGTGTAATACTGCAATAGACGCGGTTATCGGCAGTTAATGTCATGTGCAGGTGGGCGACTGACGATTCATGTACACAGGCAATATCCTGCCCTAGAGCGGTAAACATCCCGGCAATTACATTTGCGGCATTAATATTCATGCCGATCATCCCTGAGGCAATAGCTCCTTCGCAGACATGATGATAAGCCGTGACAAGTTGTTGTGGTGTGACTCGCAAGATTTGCTGACAGGATTCAGCATCTAAATAAACCTCAGCCACTACACGAGTTCCACGACCTTCGATGAAAGGTTGATAAGACACCTTTTTATCACTAGATGTATTACCATCGATCATAAAGTGACGTAGTGGTATAAACGCCATTTTGGCTAATTGCTGTTGGATCCATTGACATGCATACCAAGTGCAAACGGTGGTCATATTTTGACCTGCCGCAGCGGCTGTATTGTAGATAAATTGCAAATGGACGCTGCGACCAATGATATGTGGATTTATTTCCAACAATTGCGCATGTTTGGAATGGCGTCCTATTTCATACCGTAATTCGCTGATATGTTCTTTGATCCAATCACTGAACATAATGCTATGCGAGACGCTATGAAATTCAAAACGAGGGGCTCGTATCATGCGTTGACCGAGTACACGCGCGGTCGTCCCCCCTGATTGCGTAATAACGGAAGAACCACGGGATACCGAAGCAATCAAAGCGCCCTCTGTGGTAGCAAGTGGAGCATAATATACCCCTTGAGCGTATTGTCCCTTTATCAAGAGAGGGCCGGCGATCCCCACGGGGATTTCTATTGAACCAATAAATCCCTCAATGGTTTTTGTCAGTTTGGTCGCATCCAGATGAGTATCTGCCACGTGTTCCAATGCATGCCCGGTATGTTTTGCCAAATAATCCAGACGCTTTTGTCGCGCTTCCTCGGTGTAGGTGTAGAGGTGGCGGCGGGGCAATAGTTTTACTTGGGTTGTATCTGTACGGACGGTAGATGTTCCTTGGTGTTTTTTGATGCTGAATATGTCACGTGACAATTCTAGAATAGAACCTCGCGCACAGTTTTCTATGTGATCAGTGGTATTATCTGATGCATCACTTACATATGATGGGATATTCTTTTGCAACATAACTATATTTCCTTTAATGCCTAAGCAAACCCAAGCTTTATTAAGATGCTAGCAGTGCAAACTGAATAACCTAGCACCATGAATATTCCCACGACAGCTTCATCGCGTTTGCGATTCTTGATGGTGGGGCTATAGAGGAATTTGCCTAATTGCCATAGACACAACACATAACAAACGACCAAGATAATTAACGCCCATAACGCTATACCATCAGTGGTGATATTGATTAGCCAAATCTGTAACGCCAACATTACAGTGAGTAATGCCGCGATAATAGCAACGGCTCCTTTTCTGCCGAAAATAGATGAATAGGTCGGTATTTCCAGACGTTCTTCATCTGGGCCTTTGCACTTGCGTGTAATTTCAAAACTGAATCCAGAAAAGAAGCACAACCCCATTAAAACCCATATTGGAAAAGTGAATGTGAGGTTAGGACTGGCGATATTGCCTAACCACCAGATAATGAGTGGCATTACCAGCATATGGGAAATGGCATACCAAGTAAGGTGTTGGTTTAGCCATTCACCGATAAAGAATTCTTTCCCCATAAGACAGGTCCAGATAAAGACTAACAGCCAGGCAAAAGTAACTGAGCCAATTCCCCGATCTAGAAATAGACTTCCACCTAATTGTAATGCGATACAACAGATACCAAGTACCCGTAGATTTTTCAGCGTAATAATACCGCGTTGTAAAATCCGTTGTGGATGATGTTCACAATCCAGTTGGTAATCTTTATGCTCATCGAATATCCGTAATAGTAAAAAATAGGAGAAGGACATCAGGCAACCGAGAAGGATCTCCCATGTCAAAACTGGCTTTTCCCCTATTGAATAAAAAGCTACGGAATAGCTGATGATATAAAAGATAAAGAAAAGCGGCGCATTTTGTAGCGGGAAACGCTCATCCATCCATAGCTTTATCCTCTTACCAATGAATTTTGAATAAATATCTTGGCTTTCCATACACCGTTCCTATTTATTGTATAAGGATTAAACTATATACGTTTGTGACAATTCAGCCCAAGGATAATCAATCCAGAAGCAAATCTTAATAAATCCGATGCGTGCTTTTTAGCATTATCTCTCTCAATAATTTAAGAAATACATATGGACTGATGCCATACATTAAGCCAAAAGTTTGCAATCGGCTATAATCAGTATGTGTAAATTTTAATTTCATCATGCAACTTATGTTTACATTTTTTTCTATAACTGTATGTTTATGAGATGCTTTTGTTTCCATTGGGATTAAGGAATCATGGACTTTAATATCATATTTCAGACAGATATAGATAAGTTCTTCTCCGTTATCGACGACAACTTTGTTCCGTAAATAAATTTTTTGTGGGGGCAAAGTTACTACATATAAAATACCGGAATAAAGTAATGAATGATTAGTAATTGTAATTGAATTAGTGGTGGGATGTTTTGATTTAGCGCAGTTTATAGTCAGATATTACCCTCATAGTTAAAAGGTAAAATTTACAGTTAGGTCTGTATTGGATTCTTGATGTAGGATCGGGCGAATGCCGATATATTTTGGCTAGATAGCTACGTTACTTTATCAAGTAAGGAGTCTGAGCTGTGTTAGGAAAAATCCACAATCTTACTCTGCACTGGTTTATTACTGTCCGTGATAGTCATTTAGTTGTCAACCAGTATAAGCAGGAAGAGGTTAGTTTCAGCGACGAAGCCAATTATCTGGTTCTAATAGTTATTCGTACAGAATTAGGGTTGTGTGTTAAAAATTTGGTAGATACGATAGCGTTGAAGTTCATGCTTGCTGTTCTTTGTGCGGGTTTGTTCCAATTGGCTGAGTGTATAGAAGCGAGTTTGCCGGAGGGCGTGGATCAGCACGATCTTGCGCGATTATCATGTTGATCAGAGTAGAAATTCCTGTAGATGCAGCGGGAATAGATCAGTTATTACGGAAATCTTTTGATACCCCGGCAGAAGCGGAATTGGTCCAACAATTGCGGGAAGATGGATTATTGACGTTAGGGGTGGTTGCTACTGATGACGAAGGCCAGGTAATCGGTTACGTGGCTTTTAGTCCGGTGGATATTAATGGTGAAGATCACCAATGGGTTGGTCTGGCGCCGTTAGCGGTTGTTGAAGAATATCGTCGGCAGGGGATTGGTGAAAAGCTGGTGTATGAAGGTTTGGATAGCCTGAATGAATTTGGTTATGGTGTCGTCGTTGTTTTAGGTGATCCACACTACTATCGCCGGTTTGGTTTTACGCTTGCCAGTGAGCATCAGTTGCATTGCCAGTGGTCAACGTGTGAATCTTATTTTCAGGTATATGAATTAGCTGATAGTTCTTTGGCTGACCATAAGGGGTTGGTTACTTACTCCCCATACTTTGACCGTTTTTAATTGATGCTAAATATTCTGCTATACAGACGGGCTGGCAAATAACCAGCCTCTCTTTTTGCTGTTTACTTAATTGTTTTACTTGATATTCCAGCTGTGAGGCATTGGAGCGGTCTCCGGCATGACTACTGAAAACTAGCTGTAACGGTCCTTTCCCCCTCAGTGATTTGGCTCCTTTCCCGTTTTTATGTTGTGCAAAACGGCGGTGAATATTTGTTGTTATCCCGGTATAAAGCATTCCTGATTTTGTTTTCAGTAAGTAAAGAACCCATTGATTTTCAGCCATATAATTTTTTTCTGAGTTTTCTATTTTTGATATTTATATTTTACTCGAACATTTTTCTATATCATTTTTCTGAATAATTTAGTTTAAGTTATTACAATATAACAGTTTTATAAAACCTGTTACATATCAATTTGCTATACGTCGCATTGTTTATTCAAAAAAATTGAAATAGAATAGCAATAATTGCTAATTTTTATTCCGGCCTTTAGAGCATACTATGATCCACATCACAGAGAGTAACTCATTCCACTAAAAATTGATCAAGGATCATAATATGAAAAACGTAAAATATATCGCTGTTGCTTTAGCTTTAAGTGCTATCTCTTTTGGTAGTATGGCGGCAACAGAAGTTCAAACTTCTTCTTCCCCTAAAATTGGTGTAGTTTCTGTAACAGGGGCTGATACTTTGGAAACCCTAAGTACCGAATTGTCCAAAAAAGCTGACAAAGCAGGCGCATCTTCTTTCCGCATTGTCTCTGCCAGCGGTAAGAATCAATTATCAGGTGTTGCTGAGATCTATAACTAATTTATAGTAGAGCATACTGAACCCTGTCCCTGTCAGGAGATATCAGAACACGCCGTAGGATGATGTTTATCCCGGCGTGGTTCTGCGCTTCTAGGCAGATACAATCCTGCTATTGGAGAGAGAGTGAACGCGACTGAAAACTTTCAGATTATCCACAGATACCTCGCAAGACAGCATGTTCTAACACTTTGTACAGCAACCGGTGATGATATTTGGTGCGCAAATTGTTTCTATGTTTTCAATGCCGATGAAATAGCCTTCTGGTTTATGACTGAACGTCATACTCGCCACGGTGAAATGATACAGGTAAATCCACAGGTTGCAGGTACTATTGCCGGGCAGATTCGTAATATTGCACAGATAAAAGGTATTCAGTTCAAAGGAGAAGTCATTCGTCTTGAGGGTGAAAAAGATAAAGCGGCCAGAGCACGTTATTGCCGCCGTTTTCCTGTGGCAATTGCTGTTAAAACACCTATTTGGCAACTGAATCTCAATGAAATAAAGATGACTGATAATACGCTTGGATTTGGTAAAAAAATCTGCTGGCAGCGATAAAATTATCTTAATCTATGAATAATCTGGTTGTAGCTACCACGCCATAGTAAACCGGGTTCATAAAGATCTTGTATAAACTTGCCATCCACTAGCACATTAATATAGCTGGTAATTTCCCGTTGAATTTCGCTAAGTCCCTTTAGCCGATAACCCGTCCAAAGCCAAATGTCCTTGTCTGGGCACTCTGCTTTAACCCGTTTTACCAATTTCAGGATTGCGGATGTGTTGTGTGGATGTAGGGGATCTCCACCAGATAAAGACAGTCCTTGTCGTTTAATGCGTTTGTCCTGTAAATCAAAAATTACACGGTCTTCCATTTCCTGCGTAAATGGTTGGCCGGAGTGCACCCGCCAGGTACTTTTGTTATAACAACCGGGGCATTGATGTTCGCACCCCGCGACAAATAGTGTGCAGCGGGTTCCGGGGCCGTTGACCACATCAACAGAGTAGTATTGGTGGTAATTCACGTTGTCAGCCTGCCTTAAATTAGCCTAATTGCCCATTTGTCAGATGTTTTACTCTGCGTTTCACTTCTTCTTGTTTGCCTGCATTGAATGGGCGGGCATCGGGACTTCCCAGATAACCACAGACGCGGCGGATGACTGATACTCTGGAAGGTTCATGATTGCCACAACGTGGACAGGTAAACCCTTTACTGGTACAGGAGAATTCACCGGCGAATCCACAGTCATAGCATTCGTCGATGGGGGTATTGGTACCGTAATAAGGGACACGTGAGTAGCTGTAATCCCAGACATCTTCCAGTGCTTTTAGATTATGTTGCAAATTAGGATATTCGCCGTAACAGATAAAACCGCCATTTGTTAGTGGTGGATAAGGGGCTTCAAAATTCAATTTGTCATAAGGATTGACCTTCTTTTCAACGTCAAGATGGAAGCTGTTGGTGTAATAACCTTTGTCTGTCACTCCTTCAATCACTCCAAACTCAGCGGTGTCAAGGCGGCAGAAACGGTCACATAGATTTTCACTTGGTGTGCTGTACAAACTGAAACCGTAACCTGTCTCTTTTTTCCATTGATCAGTGGCTTTTCGCAGATGATCAACAATTGAGAGTGCTTTTACACGTAATTGTTGATCATCAAATAGATGAACTTGATTGCCATACAATGCGTTAATGGTCTCATGAATACCAATATAGCCTAGGGAGATAGAAGCCCGGCCATGCTTGAAGATTTCAGCGATATGATCATCGGCTTTCAAGCGAACCCCGCAGGCACCTTCCATATAAAGGATTGGTGCAACTCGTGCTTTGACACTTTCCAAGCGGGTAACACGGGTCATTAGTGCTTGCTTTGTCAGTGCCAGACGTTTGTCTAGTAATTGCCAGAAATGTTTTTCATCTCCTTTGGCTTCGATAGCTATCCGAGGCAGGTTCAAACTGATAACCCCTAAGTTATTGCGTCCTTCATGAATTTGTTCCCCCTTTTCCTCATAAACACCGAGGAAACTGCGACAACCCATTGGGGTTTTAAAGGAGCCTGTGACCTTAACCACTTGATCATAGTTAAGAATATCTGGGTACATGCGCTTACTGGCACATTTGAGAGCCAGTTGCTTGATATCGTAGTTAGGATCGCCGAGTTTGTGATTTAGGCCATCACGGATAGCAAATACCAGTTTGGGGAACACCGCTGTTTTGTGGTTCTTACCCAAACCAGTAATGCGGTTACGCAGAATAGATTGTTGGATTAGACGGGATTCTTTTGATGTACCCAGACCAAAGCCAAAAGTGACAAAAGGAGTTTGTCCGTTGGCGGTATGCAGTGTATTAACTTCATATTCCAGTGATTGAAAAGCGTCATAACACTCTTTTTCTGTTCGTACTTCGGCATAAGATTTTTTATTGGTGATATCCCACTCTTCGGCAATCGCCAAGTGTTTTTCATAGCTGGCTTTAACGAAGGGGGCTAATACTTCATCTATACGATTGATGGTGGTACCGCCATAAATATGGCTGGCAACCTGAGCGATAATTTGAGCCGTTACCGCTGTTGCGGTTGAAATGGATTTTGGTGGTTCTATTTCGGCATTACCCATTTTGAACCCACTGGTTAGCATGCCTTTTAGGTCGATTAGCATACAGTTAAACATTGGGAAAAAGGGGGAATAATCGAGATCATGATAGTGGATTTCGCCTCTTCCGTGAGCCAATACCACATTACGCGGCAGAATATATTGTTTGGCATAATTTTTAGCAACAATCCCGGCCAGCAGATCCCGTTGAGTTGGAATCACTTTGCTGTCTTTATTGGCGTTCTCATTGAGCAGGGGAACGTTACTCTGTTCAATTAAACCACGGATTTCTTGATTAAGTCGGCTGTGTAATTCTCGGACAGTATCTCTGTCGTGACGATATTGAATATAGCGATGGGCAAGGTGCTTATGGTTGTCTGCTATCAATTGCTTTTCTATTGCGTTTTGAATATCTTGTGCATCAACTTGCCTGTAGTTAGCCATTGATTGCGTTACTGTGGATGCAACTTGGATACAATACTCATCATCCGTCATGCCAACGGCAGAAGTGGCCCGTTTTACGGTATCTCTGATACGTGTTTCATCAAATGGTACCTGGCGACCATCCCGTTTTATCACAACAGTTTTCACAATATGACTCCTTGAGAATGTTATCCAAAAGGGCAACTATTCTCGTTTTGATATCCAGCTTAAAGATAGATATTACTATATATGGATTTATTTTTATATTTAAACACAATATATAGTAATTTTCGGTGAGATAATCACGATCTCATTTGATCTGAAACAAAGAATGAAGACTTAATATTTAAGGTCCAGTGAGAAGTACAACCCCTTGGTCAGTAACTAACCAAGGGGTTGTAGAAAACAGGGCAGGGATTATTTACGAATCGCGATAGCTTCGATTTCGATTTTAACGTCTTTTGGTAGACGAGCTACTTCAACACAAGAACGTGCCGGGAAAGATGCATTGTGTTCTTTGAAGAATGCTTCATAAGTTGCGTTAACGGTACCGAAGTCATTCAGGTCTTTAACGAAGACAGTTGTTTTAACAATGTCACCTACAGTGAGACCGGCTTTCTCAACGATAGCTTTAACATTTTCCAGTGATTGACGAGCTTGAGCGGCGATATCTTCTGCGACATCACCTGTTTCTGGGTTGACTGGAATCTGGCCGGAAGTGATGACCATATTGCCTAGATCAACACCCTGAACATATGGACCAATTGCAGCAGGGGCTTTATTGGTATTAATCTCGTATGACATAGGTTCTCCTGTTAATGTGATAACTGAATGAATATTTCATCAAGGGTACTATTATAGTGTTCGCTTTTGCCTCAGCAACTGACATTAGATCATTTATTCGTTGAGTATCACCACATTGCGGTCAAATTCTTTCTCGCAGTATTTGCAGGTTAGCACCACATCTTCCGTTGTCACTTTGACTCGAAAACTGCTTTCTACGGGTTCATTGTGGCTGATGCAGTTGCTGTTAGGGCAGACTAATACGCTATCGATACGCTCAGGCAAGTTAATGGGGAGTTTCTTCACAACTTCATAGTCTTCAATACAGTTCACTGTGGCATTCGGCGCATACATAGCAAGTTGGTTAGCTTGCTGTTCTGTCAGGAATGTATTTTCGATTTTGATGAGATCTTTTTTACCTAGTTGATTGGAAGGTAAATTCAGGCCGATGGTAATGCGTTGATCGGTTTCAGTTAGCTTAAACAGAGAGAGTAGTTTGAAGCCGACCTGAGCCGGGATATGGTCAATCACCGTACCGCATCTAATCGCTTCGACTTGTAGTTTATGATCTTGGGTCATCGTGTTTTATATGAATACATTTTAGTGACAACTTTCTGTATTCATCCTCCAGAATATTATTAAGAATCGACACGTCTTCCATTTTAGGCGGTGGTACCTCGTTTATCCAGATAAAGCGTCGGTGATTCAGTACTACAAATTATTCCCAATCTCCTCCTGACAGGACAATCTATCAAGGAATATCAGAAAGCCATATCCCCGCAGAGAGCGTGAGTTAGCACAGAAATAGTGAAATTTCATTTTGAAGTACAGAAAGGCAGCGGTATGCCCCATGAAAGCCGGCTAGCTGGTCGAGAGATACTTATTTTAAATCAGGAATTAGGTGTGGAATGACGGTTAATAACTAAAAATATTACTTTTCTGTAAATATATTAAAAGTTAATAATAAGTTGGTATAATTAATAAAATGAAAAATAAATACTTGAAATAAAAAAAGCAAATTCATATAAAAACAGTATTAATTTTTTTTGAAATGATTTAAAATGAAAGCATGTTTTTTAATATATAAAAAATCCACTTATGAACACGCCATTTTCTATAAATGGGTGCTATTTAAAAAAGAAAATCAATTTACCCATGATATTACTTTTAAATGGAGAACATGGTTCGTTCAGTATTTAATCTTATAATGTGAATCCAAGGGAGATTAAAGAATGCTCTAATTGAGTTATATAAAATTCAAGAGTTTTTAAAAAATACTAAGAAACGTATCTATCTTTTTAACTTAAAAAGAGGGCTTGCAAAAATTAAATTTTATTTTTTAACTAAAAGTTGTTTTAATTATACGGAAATATACCCGTGCTTATTGAAACTGTTTGGTTTTCCCCAAAATAAGGCTCATGGTATCAGTCATGGAAATATTCATTACCGATGGACAAAAAGCCGAACTTGAACACCTCCATCACACCTGTCGTGATAAGAGGGAATGTGATCGTATCAAAGCGATTCTGCTGGCCTCTGAGGGCTGGAGTTCAGTGATGATCGCTCAGGCTCTGCGTCTTCATGAAACGACCGTTAATCGTCATATCAGCGATTACCTTAATCACCGCAAATGGAAGCCCGAAAATGGCGGCTCTCAGGACTATCTCAGCGAAACACAGATTCAGGCACTTATTGCTTATCTGACTGCGAATCTTCTGCCCACCACACAGGTTGTTATCCGTCTTGTAAAAGAAGAGTGGGATAAATACATCGCTTTTTTACGGAAATATTACCGGAACTTGCCGGGAACCTGTCGTACCGTATTAATGACAACTTCCAGGTTTAGAATCCTGCATCTTCAAGTTAAGTGGGTATATATGAATAATAAATACGAAACGGTTATTGTCTTAGGGGCTGGCCCAATTGGTCTATTTTCTGCTTTTAAAATATTAGAAAATAATTTTGCGGAAAATGTATTGATATTAGATAAGCGATTTATTTCTGCTTACACCTTTAAAGGCTGGGCAGAAAGATCAATGGTTGTACAATTTCATCGAAAGCTTTTTTCTCTCTCTTATCTTCCAGAAATAGTGAAAAAGTGTCCTCATGGAGTACTTAAAGAAGATTATGAAGATAATCGGAAGAAGTATAGTGATTTAGATCACATGAGTATAAAAAACATACAATCCACCATTCTAGAAAATATGGAAAAATTTTATAAAAATCGTTTTTTTATGGTAGGATTAAAAGATATATCTTCTGACAATGATATTGTTTCAATTTCTATTTTTACAGAGCACTTTGATGATAATAGTATTTTAAAAAATTTAAACCCGGAATTAATTGTAGATGCAACTGGTTATCATTCCATCTTAATGAATAAAACAATAGGCATTCAATTCGAAAGTGAGTATGAATATGGTTCAGCTCTAAAAATGACCTGGCCAGAACATGAAATGTCTCATGTTGAAAATAAAAAAACTGAATTTCATGACTGTCATGAAAATACAATCTTTTTTAGCGAAGGAAACTCATCTGTAGCTGAATTCTCATATCCATCTGATAAATTTAGTGAATTTTTTGAAGAATGTGGGTATTCTATAAATCACACGAGTACTAAATTGCCATTTCTGAAATTTGATACAACACCTTTTTCAATAAAATTACCACCATTCTTAGACAAAAT
Source organism: Photorhabdus kayaii (assembly GCF_025384895.1). Lineage (NCBI taxonomy): Bacteria > Pseudomonadati > Pseudomonadota > Gammaproteobacteria > Enterobacterales > Morganellaceae > Photorhabdus > Photorhabdus kayaii. Next base: position 38,227 of record NZ_JAJAFZ010000009.1, on the reverse strand, counting down.
AACATCTCTTAAGAAAGATCATTTTCTATATAAAAGAGCAGTTGACTTATTCAATACGATTAGAAGAAATAAACTTTCCGGTATTAATGGATTAGAATTCATTAATTACTTGCAAGGTTTCAATTGGTCAGAGGCAGACAGTCTTGCTTTAGTCGTTCGTAGGATAATAGATAAAAGAGTAACTATAGAAAACACATATGCTAATCTTGAAGAAAACTTTTTAGATTTAATGAAAATTAGAGTTATTTTTGTACCATCTAGAACCGAGAGATGGTTATCAACAAATAAAGTAACAACAAAAATTAATCTTATCTTTTCGAATGATAATAATTCATTACATAATCAAATTTCTTCAGTAACAGCTTGCGCTGTCGGAGATAGTCTAGCTAGCACAGACTTTAGACATGGTCTTGGCATCAATCGAGGATTTCACACTGCAACTAGGTTATTTCAAGATAAAACAGACCCAGAATTAGTAAGGCTTGAATTGATACAAAATAGCTATTCTATGCTAGATGTTATAAATGATAATTCAATATTTAGTAGAGCTATTTCGTGCAGAGATTGGCTTATCCTATAGTAAAAATCTGCCTTCATAGAAGGCGGAATTGATTTTGCTACAGAAGGACGTAATCAAATCTCTAAAATCAAGACGCTACCACTTCTAATAGGTTGTTTTCATTTAAGAATAAATATTATAAATGCAACCCGAATTCTGTTTAAGCCGTCACTGAAAAATCGTCTTCTGAATAGAAAACTTTCAGTGATGGCTTCTTCCATTTAAGGCAATAAACAATCAAACCGCCTAAAACGGTCAACATAAATCCTTTGATTACTGAGCAAGGTGGGAAAATCGTTCCCATTGAGGGATGAAAAAACGGGAGAAATCATCGACATCACAGAAAATCTCAGCTAACTTGTCTATAACCTGTTCCACCTCGGAGCTGTTTTTGGTGTGTACCAAAACTTTGCTCTTGGAACGCTTCTCGTCAATTTCTTATCCATAATTTGGGTTAATGTAAGGTGCGTGTATGTATATAGATATATTAATTATAATATCTGCATTTGCTGGAAGTATACTATCTGGGCTCTTTGGTGGGGGAGCGGGTTTGATTTTTACTCCTACAATTTATTTATTTTTATCTTATGCTAACCCAAATTCTAGTTATATCATGCAAACTAGCATCACAACGATGATAGCTTCTCTAATGATATCTGGTCTAGTTGCTATTGTTAAACATCACAAATACAACCATATTGATTGGAATGTTCTAAAATGGTCTTCTCCACTAATTATAATCGGCTCAATACTAGGTTGTTTTACCATGACTGTTGTTTCAAGCCAATTGGTTATATATGTCTTTTCTTTAGCAACATTAATTTTGGCGATTAGGTCAACACAAAAATTAATTTCCAATACCCAACAAAATAATACAAATAGAGATCTTGGCTGGTCATTTCGTTATATTGGTTGTTTTTTACTAGGATTAATATCAACTTTGTCCGGGTCAGCTTCATTTGTTGTTCCTTATTATGAGAGCATTGGCTTAAATATTAAAAAATCAATAGGGACAACAACTGTTGTAGTCTGGTTGTATTCTGTATTTGTACTAATATTTATGGTATCACTCGGCCTAAATAAAAACAACTTACCACCTGGAAATATAGGTTTTTTAAATTATAATTATCTCTGGCTATTCATAATACCAACAATACCAGGAGCATTGTTAGGAACAAAATTAGCCAATACGCTTCCAGAAAGAAAACTAAGAATTGCCTTTACAGTATTATTGTATTTTATTGGATTAAGTATGTTATTTTCGTAATACATTTACTTTTGATAACCTATATCCGATGGATTTCAAGATGCATCGCGACGGCAAGGGAGCGAATCCCCGGGAGCATAGATAGCTCTGTGACCGGGGTGAGTGTAGCCAACAAAGAGGCAACTTGGAAGATGACGGGTATAGGTAATTTTATCTTGCCCGTTAATGGGCAAGAAGTATTTTGGATTGACTTGAAAATTAATATGGTCAATTATATTCTCGAATTGAATATATTCTCTTTACTTTAATCATTCATTTAAAACTAAAGATAATAGAGCCTGACGAGCATAAATCCCATTTTCTGCCTGTTGGAAATAATAAGCATAGGGCGTTTTATCGACATCGACAGTAATTTCATCAATACGTGGCAACGGATGCAGAACTTTGAGGTTCTCTTTCGCTCCGATCAGATCGGAAGCACGCAGAACAAATTGTGCTTTTACGTTGGCATATTCGGATGGATCAAGACGCTCTTTCTGTACACGAGTCATATAAAGAATATCTAGCTCCGGTAATACTTCTTCAATATTAGCGTGTTGGCTGTAGGTTGCACCTTTTTCATTCAGCATATGAAGAATATGGCTTGGCATTGCCAACGCTTCCGGGGCGATAAAATAAAAGTGGTTGCCATTAAATTTCGCCAGCGCTTGTGATAGCGAATGGACCGTGCGGCCATATTTCAGATCACCAACCATCGCGATATTCAAACTATCCAGCCGTTGCTGAGTTTCCTGAATAGTGAACAGATCCAGCAAGGTTTGAGTCGGATGTTGGTTGGCGCCGTCACCGGCATTGATAATCGGAGTGTCACCGGAAAATTCAGAAGCCAGACGCGGGGCGCCTTCCTGTGGATGGCGTATCACGATGGCGTCAACATATTGGCTGATAACGGAAATAGTATCGGCTAGCGTTTCACCTTTCTTACCTAGGGAAGTGTTGCTGCTGTCTGAGAAACCGACAACTGAAGCGCCAAGGCGGTGGATTGCTGTTTCAAAAGAGAGGCGAGTGCGGGTGGAAGCTTCGAAGAAACAACTGGCGATAACCTTGGGTTTCAGCAATTCAGGTTGTGGTCTGGCTTTCAGTGCAGCAGCAGTCTGCAACACCAATTCCAGATCTTCGCGGCTCAGATCATTTATTGAGATGATATGTTTGCGATATAACGGATTAGCCATTTTTCACTCTCCTCTAATGCTGACATCCGGGTGGCGATCATGAATTGATTACCGGGCAAAAAAAAGCCCCTCATTGAGGGGCGTTAAATGATTGGTTTAGCAACGGGAAAACAATGACGGCTAGTTGCCTTCTTTTTTCAGGCAGTTGTGCTTTATGACAAAAATCAGCGCTGTCTTTCATGATTTCTCCCGGCAAATTGTGGCGCATTATACTCGTGAAAAATATTACAGCAAGCATTCGACCAAAGAAAAATAATATTGGCAGGATCATATCTTTAAAGACATAATCCTGAGGATATCCCAACTAATTAGATTTTAAGATCATTTGCTAGAGTTGCTACCATTACCGCTTTAATGGTATGTAGGCGATTTTCTGCTTGATCAAACACAATACTGTGCTCTGATTCAAAAACTTCATTAGTCACTTCCAGCCCTCCATACATATTAAACTCAGCAGCGAGTTGTTTGCCTAATGTCGTTTCTTCATTATGAAATGCTGGCAGACAGTGCAGGAATTTTACCTGTGGATTGCCTGTCATGTTCACCATATCCATATTCACTTGATAAGGTTTCAGTAGGTTAATGCGTTGTTGCCAAACTTCTTTTGGCTCGCCCATAGAAACCCAGACATCGGTATAAAGAAAATCGGTATTTTTAACCCCCTCGGCGATATTTTCCGTCAGGGTAATTTGGCCTCCTATTTTTTCAGCCAGTTTCTGACATTCAGTCACCAGCGCGGCATTGGGCCAGTACTTTTCAGGGGCAATCAACCGAACATCCATACCCGTTAGTGCCGCGGCTTCTAGCATGGTATTACCCATATTGTTACGGGCATCCCCCAAGTAGGCGAATTTGATTTCTGACAACGGTTTTTCTGGTTGATGTTCCTGAATAGTTAGCAGATCTGCCAGTAGCTGAGTAGGGTGAAATTCATCTGTTAGCCCATTCCATACTGGAACACCTGCATATTTTGCCAGTGATTCAACGATTGTCTGGGCATAGCCGCGATATTGAATACCGTCATACATACGGCCAAGTATACGGGCGGTATCTTTGATCGATTCTTTATGACCAATCTGGTTGCCACTGGAACCGAGGTAGGTGATATTTGCTCCTTGATCGTAAGCTGCCACTTCAAATGAACAGCGGGTACGGGTGGAATCTTTTTCAAAAATCAGCACAATATTTTTGCCTGTTAACAGGGCTTTTTCTGTACCAGATTTTTTAGTCGATTTTAATTCAGCAGATAGTCTTAACAAGGCATGAATTTCTGCTGAGGAAAAATCAAGTAACCTTAGGAAATGACGCTGATGGAACGGATTCATTGTTTGGTGTCTCCGTATTTATTGTTTGCATTTAAATTCAATCTATATCTATAAAAATGCAATTTCAACTCCGTATTGGATTTCTTTGATGTAAACAGTGGTTAGCCCGCCTGTGGTGTGGGAGAATGAGTATTGGGACGGCCAACTGCTTGAGGATATTAGGTATGGCAAATCAAAGAGACTTAGAAGAACAACGCGAAGAAACGCGGCTTATTATTGAAGAATTACTGGAAGATGGTAGTGATCCAGATGCACTTTATACCATTGAGCATCACTTTTCTGCTGAGGATTTTAGTCTGTTGGAAAAGGCTGCGGTTGAAGCCTTTAAACTGGGTTATGAAGTGACTGATGCGGAAGAATTGGAAGTCGAAGATGGTACTATTCTGATGTGTTGTGATGTTATCAGTGAGTGTGGATTGAATGCAGAACTGATCGATGCCCAGGTTGAACAGTTAGTGAATCTGGCTGAAAAAATTGGCATTAATTATGACGGTTGGGGCACTTACTTCGAAGATCCTGATGAGCAAGATGAAGATGATTTGCCGGAGCTGGGTGAGAGTAGACTTCATTAGTATATACCCTATGGATTTCAAGATGCATCGCGACGGCAAGGGAGCGAATCCCCGGGAGCATAGATAACGATGAGACCGGGGTGAGTGAGTGCAGCCAACAAAGAGGCAACTTGAAAGATGACGGGTATAATCAGTATATTAAGAATCCTGTGTTAGTTCTGGTCGTGATTGATACATATGATTCAAAACAAAATAGTCCTTATCTGCTTTGGCGAATAAGGACCATTGCATTTAAAATAGACTATCTTATCAAACCATGTTCCCTGACTTTTGAAAGAATAGTTCCTCTCCTAATTTGGTTTGCTTCGGTGACTTCCCTTTTTAATTCTTGTCCTAGCTCATTAGAAACCAGATCCTTATGTTTTTCTGCAAGTTCGCTTAATTCTTCTGCGGTGTGAACAATTCCAGTAACTTTCCATGCCAATGACAGACCTTTGAATGCTACTTTTGCTACCGGATGTGGCACAACTGCGGCGGCGGTATCCAGTGTGGCGCCGACCGTTGCACCTAGCGATGCCCCGGTAATTAGCGTATCTGTTGCGACCTCTTTTAAATCATCAGTTGTTTTTTGCAGCTCTTCCAATTTTTCTGGGGTGACGGTAGCGGTAGCCGCACCTGCCTTAAATACCTTTTTTATACCGTCCAAGGTGAGACTAAAATTATTAATTGCGTCGGTGCCGGCGGCTTTTGTTAGCGCGGTTTTGTTGAGTTCACCTACATCGCCAGCCGCGGCAAACTCTCCGGCAGCTGCGACTAAACTTGCTCCTTCTTTTATTGCTTGAGCGCCAGGGACTTGTCCCTGTGCGAGATGTTCTGCGGCTTCTTTGCGTCCCGTTATGTTATGGGCCATCTGCTTAATCGGGTCATAGTTTGCTTTTAAAGCACTCGCTTTTTGAGTGATTTTGCTGACTTGTTGATCACCATAGGATTCAGAAGCAGGAGATGGCATCTGAGGTCTTTCAACTTGTTGATTTTTATGTTTATACAGTTCGTATGCTATACCGCCAACGCCTAATGCACCTGTTGCTACGGTTTTAAATATACGCCCATCTTCATCTATGCCAGTCATTGGATTATTTCTTACCATACGGTACAAATTCAGGCCATCTACTGTTCCAGCCGGGTCAGTGTTTAACCATCTACCGGCCCACGGTTGATAATAACGGTAGCCGTAATAGTACAGTCCCGTTGCATCACGCTCTTTGCCTGAATAACGAATGGTTTTGTAACCGGCTTCAACTTGGTTTCTCGCCGCCCATACTGCGGTGCCGCCATAGGGGTAATACTCTTCCCAACTGATAATTTCTCCATGAATATCCAGTTCTAATTCGCTGCTGTGTGTAAGATTATCGTAGTTATATCTGATTTGATCGTTATTTATACCGGTAGGTTGGCCCTTTTCCCAGTGTAGTACGCGTACTTGTGCTCTTCCTGCTTGCCCGACAGCAATAACTTGCAAGTCTTCAGTGATATTGGCACCGCTTTGTGTGGTGTGTAATTCCAATCCTGGCAGGTAAGTAACTCGTTGTTGTTGCGTGGTATTGGATGTTTGTTGTGCATTTATTTTCAGTAGCCGTATTCCGTCACTGTCATAGCGGTACCACTGGTGTGCGGTGTTACCACTTTGGTTCACTTGTTGTAGCTCTCCTCGTGGAGTCCAGTTTAAGGATTGCCCTGATAACAGACTGGTTTGATGACCACCAGCATCAAAGAATGTATCAACGAGATTGGGATCGTTGGTGAGCGTGCTCAGGACACCACGGTTATTACGGTTTGAGATAGTGATATTTGTGGTGTAGTTATTGTTACTTGCTGGAGCACTATGCCGGATTTGTGTCAGGTTGCCGCTATCGTCGTAAGTATAAGTGCGAGTATAGTTAGTATAGGTGTTGTCATCGATAGGAAGAGGGGTAATTAAAGGAGGAAGCTGGCTTCCTTGCTGACCAATGTTAGCCATTTCGCGGCCGGTTGCTTTGGTGAGTTGGTACAGAGAATCATAGGCATACGCATTTTCCGGTACTATTTTCTGATTACGCCAGAATCGGGTTGCTTCTGCATCATTACGAATATTGATCACATTGCCAACGGGATCATATTCATAACGTAAATCCTGTAGTGGTTTTGTACTATCTTTAATCCGGCGGGTTGTAATGTTAATTAATCGTTGGGTCTCTGGTTCATAGGTATATTCCGTAATAACGCCATTAGCGTGTTCTTCTCGTAATTTTTGTCCGGCTGCTGACCAGGTAATAGACTGCACAATAACTTTTTCGGATTGTCCTTTTAATGTTAACCAGCTACCTTTCAATTGACTTGCTATATCATAGGCTAGCCGCTGTATATTTCCCTTGGCATCGATTTGGGTTAGTAGAGCACCAATAGCATCAGTTTTATTTTGAGTCGTGAATATGTTGTCATTCAGTTTTGTACGCCAACTATTTTCATCATCACCGCGCCAATCAGCTTCCTGATCGTCGGCTATTAATTGACGGGATTGTGATAAGACCGCGCCGGTTAAGGACAAACTTTCCAATTGTACCAGCCCCGCCGTGTCATAATGGCGTATACATTGCCCGGCGAGATTCTGGTTTTTCTCTGCATCTGTATTGTTTGCCCAAATAAAGCGCTCTGTAGTTTTCTCGTTCTTTTGTATTGACTCGGTGACAGCCAGCAAGCGGCCGGGCAAGGTATTACCTTCATAGTGATGGGTCTGACGGGTGCCGATTGCATTGATAGTCAGTACTGGACGGCCTTCGATATCGTTCAAGGTAATGGTTCGGCCAGCATCGATACTTTCTTCACGCAGAGTATTACCAGCGAGACTAAAGATACGAGTGAAGTTTGAGCCACTCTGATTTTTATATCTACGTGGGTCCGTGCTTTTTACTTGAAATCCTTGAGTATTAAATTGATAACGCGTGATCAATTCGTTGCTATTGGTTTCATCAATTTGAGTACGCAGGTATTCCAGCGTACGTATATTCAATCCTCGATTATCTCGTACGCTGACAGATGGAGTATTTCGGTTAATTGCAGAATTGTAACGACTCATATTGCAGTTCCTTAATGTTGTTTTAATCTGTTAGCCGGTTTAATAGTAACGGCCTGAGATTTTACTATGGAATGAGTAAAATCTTTAACAGAATAGCGTGATAATTTTTGAGGTTGACAGTATGAGAATTAATATTCCAATAGATAAGGATAGAATACTAATAGGGAAATAAATTATTGTTATTAAATGATGTTTTTACACCGAAATAAATATTTTAATTATTTAATTGTGATTAAGGTAAATTAATTAATAACTGCATTGAATATATATTTAAAATAATCGTTAACGAGAAGAGATTAATTTCATAATGATTGAAATTTTTTGAATGTAAAAAGAGAGATAATTAATTGATAAATAGATAACCACCTCTTGTAGGAAGAGGCGGTTATTTTCTTATTTAGAAACATCAGTACCGAAATATTGAGTGGAAATGCGTAGATAGGTGCCATCGGCTTTGATATCGGCTAGTGCCTTATCGATAGCGGCTTGTAATTCTGGCTCGCCTTTACGAATTAGCACACCGACTGGATCGCCATTGGGTTCGGACGCGACAACTTTTACCGGTGCATTGGGTTTGTGTTTCCTAAAATCGAGATAGGACAGATTATCGTTGATAGTGGCATCAGCCCTGCCCGTAGCAACTAAATCGATTGCCTGATTAAATCCTTCGGTAGGGACGATTTCCGCACCGAAACGTTTTGCTAACTGGGCGTAATTACTGGTTAAGCTATGACTTGAGGTTTTACCTTTCAGATCGCTAAACGTTTTTATACTGTCATTATTTTGCCGGGTGATAAGTACGGCTTTAGATATGATATACGGTGCGGAAAAGTCATATTTCTTTTTGCGTTCTGGCGTAATAGCGACCTGATTGAGTACCGCGTCATAGCGTTTGGCATCAAGCCCGGCAATAAGCCCATCCCACTTGCCTTCGGTAAACTGGGCTTTGACATTCAGACGTCGTGCGATTTCGCGGCCAATATCAATATCAAATCCAGTTAAGGCTCCTGAAGCATCGTGATAAGTAAATGGTGGATAGGTTCCTTCGGTAGCAATTTTGAATACGCCTGCTGATTTAATGTTATCAAGGCCAGATTCTGCATTAGCAGAATATGCAATACCGAATTGAATGACACCCGCTAATAATGCGGTAAACAACATTTTCATTTTCTTTCTCCAAACTGTTAAGAAATCTATTTGATGGTAAGATCAATGACGGCAAGGTTATTTTAACGGTGGGTTATATCTCCCAATCCGGTAAAGTATTGGTTAAGGTTGAAACGAATTCCACAGTACGTTGTTTAAGGGCGCGAGTGAAAATCGTTTTCGACGTTCCCGATTCGACGATCTCCCCGGATTCTAAAAATATGACGTCGTGGGCAAGATTTGCTGCCAAACGCAGATCATGGGTAGCCATTAACATTGTAGTTCCCTCTTTGGCCAATTGCTTTAATACGGCAACAACTTCCTGTGATAATTCCGGATCAAGTGCGGAAGTTGGCTCGTCGCATAATAACACTTTAGGTGAAGGTGCCAGTGCCCTGGCAATCGCTACGCGCTGTTGCTGACCACCGGATAGTGTGGTTGGAAAGACATCGGCCTTGTGTGACATGTCAACCTTTTCCAGTAGTTCAAGCGCTCGTTGTTTGGCCTGTTCACGTGACCATTTCTGAACCCAGATTAACCCTTCCATGATGTTTTCAATCACGGTGAGGTGAGGGAAAAGCTGAAAGTTTTGAAACACCATGCCGGTTTGTTGGCGGATCCGTTGTATATCCTTGTGAGCAATCCGTCCTTTGCCGGTGAAGGTCATGCTTTCATTGCCGATCTGGAGCTTTCCAGCCTGGGGAGTTTCTAATAAGTTGATGCAGCGTAATAGCGTGCTTTTGCCACTTCCAGACGGGCCAATCAGTGCGGTCAGGCTGCCTTCCTCAATGGTAAGATCGATTTTTTTCAGGACCTTTTGCCCGTCAAAACTTTTTTCAATGCCGGAGAGTTGAATCATCTTTTAATTCCTGTGTGTCACTCTTTTGCGAAAACTTCTTTTCCAGATGGGCTTGTAGTGATGACAATACTGAACTGATTATCAGATAAAGTATTGCCGCCTCAGTATAAAGAATGAGAGGTTGATAAGTCACCGCTGCAATACGTTGTGCAGCAAGGAAAAGCTCCGGTACGGTAATGACTGAGGCTAGTGAAGTATCTTTCACCAGTGAAATAAATGTGTTTGAGAGTGGTGGGATAGCGATTCTTGCGGCTTGAGGTAGAATGATCCGACGCAATGATTGTGTCCAGCTCATGCCGATAGAATAAGCCGCTTCCCACTGCCCTTTTGGTACAGACAATAAAGTGGCGCGAATTATCTCAGAGGTATAGGCGCCAATATTTAACGTGAAACCAATCACTGCCGAGGTAAATGCGCCTAACGTAATGCCAATGCTAGGTAAGGCATAAAAAATAAGAAACAGTTGTACCAGCAACGGTGTGCCGCGGATCAGCCATACATAGAATTTGGCGACAGCAATAAGTGGTTTCGGCCCATAAAGCCGGATGAGCGCAACAATAAAACCCAGTATGATACCGAGAGTAAAGGTAATAAGAGTTAGTGGAATAGTGAAAGTAAAGCCCGCATAAAGCATAGGCCAAAAAGAATCGAGTACTAGATTAAACCAGGAGGGCTCCATATATTTTCCCTATTGTGTGTAATATAACAATATATTTATATGTGATTTTTTTAAATATCATATTGCAAGCTGTCAATTTATATATATAAAATAAAGTTATATCATATGGTTATTTTGGATATATAAAAAAATTTATATAAATTAATATATATAATATTTGTCTAAAATATTTTTTGATTACTCGATTCAACATGGTTGATGATAAAGTTCCCTAGTTAGCGTTTGTATTCAACTTTTAGGGAACTGTCTATCTGAATAAGATAATCTTTCACTTATTTGGGAAGATTATCGCCAAAATATTGAGTCCAGATACGCTGGTAAGTGCCATCGGTTTTGATGTCAGTTATTGCTTTATCAATAGCAACTTTTAGTTCTGACTCGCCCTTGCGGAGCAAAACCGCGGTTTGAGCTGCATTGGGGGTTGCTGCAACAATTTTTACTGGTGCGTTTGGCTTATGCTTCTTATAGTCCAGATAAGATAGGCTATCATTAATAGTGGCATTGGCTCTGCCGGTACTAACCAGTTCGATTTCTTGACTAAATCCATTAGTGCCGATAATTTCTGCGCCATTATCTCTGGCTATTTGGGCGAAGTTGTTGGTTAGAGTATGTGCTGAGGTTTTGCCTTTTAAATCGCTGAATTTTTTTATGTTATTATTATCTTTATTAATGATAAGTACCGCTTGCGATGTGATATAGGGGATGGAGAAGTCATATTTTTTCTTGCGCTCAGGTGTAATTGCAATTTGATTAATTACTGCATCAGAACGTCCGGCATCCAGCCCGGCAATAAGTCCGTCCCATTTTCCTTCAATAAATGTTGGTTTGACATTCAATCGGTGTGCAATTTCACGGCCAATATCGACATCGAAGCCAGTTAAAGTACCCGAGGCATCGCGATAAGTGAATGGTGGATAAGCGCCTTCCGTTGCTATTCTGAGTGTGCCGGTGGATTTAATCTTATCAAGGGTTGTTTCTGCATTAGCTGAATATACGAGACCGAATTGGATAGTGCTTGCCAATAATAGGGTAAGAAGTGTTTTCATTTTTTTTCTCCGGGTAGTTATAAATTAGTGAATTAATTTATTATTACCTTAATAATTCCCGCTGAAATAAATTGTTCATAACAATAAATAATTGAGTATTTAATTGGACTAGAATTACATTATTGGTTTCCTTTTTACTTGTAATAATGTGTTTATATGATTTTACTCTCTGTATAATATGCTAAATATAATGATTTATATATAAAATAAAATTATATCATATTGTCATTTAAGATATGTAAATTTAAAAATGAATAAAATAAATATTCACTTATATTAAGGAGGTAGGTGTTGTTATTTTCAATATTTTTGATGATGTTTATATAGAATGAGTTGAATTTATATTTTATTATTAATTTTATCGTTTACTATTTAAATTAAAAAGCCACTGCAATTCATTGTCAGTGGCTTTGGTGAGAATTTACTTTTTGAAGATATTACAACGCGGCAATTGTTTCTTTCTGAGCCAGCAGCTTCTCTTTGGATGTATTGCAGCTTGCCAGACGTTCACGCTCTTTGGCTACAACGGCTTCGGGCGCACGGCTAACGAAGCCTTCATTTGACAGCTTACTTTCAATGGTGCCAATCTCTTTATCCAGCTTCTCAATCTCTTTATTTAAGCGGCTTAGTTCAGCTTCTTTATCGACTAAGCCAGCCATTGGGATTAATACTTCTGCACCATTAATCAATTTAGTGACAGAAATCGGTGCTTCTTCACCCGTAGACAGAAGAGTCACAGAAGATAAGCGGCCCATTGCCTGAATAAAATTCAGATTTTCTGCTACACGGCGTTGTGCGCCAGCATCGGCATTACGCAGCAGAACTTCCAGTGGCTTACCCGGTGCGATATTCATTTCAGCACGGATATTACGTACTGCAATAATCGCTTCCTTAATCCATTCCAGATCGGTCAGTGCCAGTTCATCAGTTTTTTCTTGAGCAAATTCTGGGAACGGTTGCAGCATAATGGTATCTGCCTCAATTCCCTTCACCATTTTCACTCGCTGCCAGATGGTTTCGGTGATAAATGGAATAATCGGGTGAGCCAAGCGCAGTAATCCTTCCAGAACTTCAATCAGCGTATGACGGGCACCACGAACTTCTGCTTCTGAACCTTTGTTAATTGCCGGTTTAGAGAGCTCCAGATACCAGTCACAGAACTGGTTCCAAGTGAATTCATAAAGAATATTGGCCGCCATATCGAAACGATATGTGTCTAGTGCTTCACGGTAGGCTTTTACTGTCTGGTTAAATTCAGCCAGAATCCAACGATCAGCCAACGATAGCGCCATTTCGCCGCCATGTTGGCCGCAATCCTGACCTTCTGTATTCATCAGAACAAAGCGGCTAGCGTTCCATAATTTGTTGCAGAAATTACGGTAACCTTGCAGGCGTTTCATATCCCAGTTGATATCACGACCTGTTGAGGCCAGCGCTGCTAACGTAAAGCGCAGGGCATCGGTACCATGCGTTTCAATACCTGCCGGGAACTGTTTTTCGGTACGTTTGCGGATTTTTTCAGCCAACTGGGGCTGCATCATATTGCCGGTGCGTTTTTCCAGCAGTTCTTCCAGAGAAATACCGTCAACCATATCCAGTGGGTCAATAACATTTCCTTTGGATTTGGACATCTTCTGACCTTCTTCATCCCGGATAAGACCGGTCATGTAAACAGTCTTAAAGGGAACCTGAGGTTTGCCATTTTCATCTTTGATGAAATGCATGGTCATCATGATCATGCGGGCAATCCAGAAAAAGATGATATCAAAGCCACTCACCAACACATCGGTTGGGTGGAAAGTTTTCAGCGCGTCAGTTTGTTCAGGCCAACCAAGGGTAGAGAAAGTCCATAAACCGGAAGAGAACCAGGTATCCAGTACATCTTCATCTTGGTTTAAAGAGATATCTGAGCCCAGATTATTTTCACGACGCACTTCTTCTTCACTGCGGCCAACATAGACATTACCGTTGGCGTCATACCATGCCGGGATGCGGTGGCCCCACCATAATTGGCGAGAGATACACCAATCCTGAATATCGCGCATCCAGGAGTAATACATATTTTCATATTGCTTAGGCACAAACTGGATATCACCATTTTCAACGGCTTCGATAGCCACTTTCGCCAGAGGCGCAGTACGGACATACCATTGATCAGTCAGCATAGGTTCAATAACCACACCGCCGCGATCGCCATAAGGAACGGTTAGATCATGAGCTTTAATTTCAACCAGCAGGCCCAGTCTTTCGAACTCTGCCACGATAGCTTTACGGGCAGCAAAACGCTCTATGCCTTGATATTCAGCCGGAATATCAGAGCTGTAAGTGTCAGAAATCTCGCCATGAGTATCGAAAACTTCTGCTTTATGGCGGATGTTGCCATCAAGAGTCATGATATTGATCATCGGCAGGGCATGGCGCTTACCGACTTCATAGTCATTGAAGTCATGGGCAGGCGTAATTTTTACGCAACCGGTACCTTTTTCCATATCCGCATGTTCATCACCGATAATAGGAATGCGACGGTTAATTAATGGCAGAATAATTTCTTTGCCGATTAAATCTTTATAGCGCGGATCTTCTGGGTTAACTGCTACGCCGGTATCGCCTAGCATAGTTTCAGGCCGGGTAGTTGCAACGATCAGGTAATCTTTCCCTTCTGCGGTTGTGACACCATCGGCCAATGGATAACGTAGATGCCACATAGAACCCTTAACTTCACGGTTCTCAACTTCCAGATCGGAAATTGCAGTGTGCAATTTCGGGTCCCAGTTAACCAAACGTTTACCGCGATAAATGAGATTTTCTCGATACAAACGGACAAAGGCTTCTTTTACGGCGTTGGATAGACCTTCATCCATAGTGAAACGCTCGCGCTCCCAGTCAACGGAGTTGCCCAGACGACGCATCTGATTGGTAATCGTGCCGCCGGATTCTGCTTTCCACTGCCAAATCTTATCGATAAATGCATCACGGCCATAATCGTGACGGGTTTTGCCTTCTTCTGCTGCGATCTTGCGCTCAACCACCATTTGAGTAGCAATACCTGCGTGGTCAGTACCGGACTGCCATAAAGTATTTTTACCCTGCATTCGTTGATAACGGATCATGGTATCCATAATGGTTTGCTGAAACGCATGGCCCATATGCAGGCTGCCGGTCACGTTTGGTGGCGGGATAACAATACAGAAACTCTCACGGCGGGTATCGCCGTTAGGCTTGAAGTAACCACTTTTCTCCCAATGGTTATAGAGAGGCTGCTCAATTTCTTTAGGATTGTACGTTTTATCGAGAGATGGCTCGGCTTGCGTTTGAATTGCGGGTGTTTTTTCCATTTTATCTTGATACTTAGTATGTTGGCGGCGTTGCCATGGTCAAATTAAAGCCGACGCTGCGATATGATTTATATCGTTCACGCGCCAACTGTTTCAAATTTTCATCTATAGGAACGAAGTCTATCACTTCATGGAAAGCGGTGGCAAAGTCTGCAAATTGCGGCAACAGATTTATTAGGATATCACGGGGAGCATTTCCCCGTTTTTGCGGCCAACATAACTCAACTGGTGCGCCATATCTTGGCCCTTCACCCGCAAGATTATGTGGGACGAACTGATGAGGCTCCCGTTGCCATAAGGCTTCATCTAACTTTTCTGCCTGTTGCTGATTTTCACAGGCAATTAGCACCCGTTTTCCTGCTCGCCATTGGTCAGCCGCAAACTGGCATGCCAGCCATTCGTGCGCTTGCAAATCTGCTTGAGGTGATGGCTGTTCCAGTAAATAAAACGTGGCACTTTTCATAATGTCTCTGTTACGGAGAAAGGGCATTGTCAAATGCCCTTTTAAACTAAGAGAGGAATCAAATCAATCGTCGTTATTGATACCGGTACTTCCTGCCCGATTTAACAGGAATTGTGACAGTAGTGCAACCGGGCGACCTGTTGCGCCTTTTGCTTTACCTGAACGCCAGGCCGTACCCGCGATATCCAGATGTGCCCAGTGATATTTTGTTGCGAAGCGGGACAGGAAACAGGCGGCGGTAATCGCGCCACCCCCACTGCCACCGGTATTCGCCAGATCAGCGAAATTAGAATCGATTTGCTCAAAAAATTCATCGGTCATTGGTAGGCGCCATGCGCGATCACCGGATTGTTCTGAAGCATTGAGTAACTCATGGGCCAGGGGATTATGGTTGGATAGCAATCCACTGTAATGATTACCAAGAGCTGTTATGCAAGCACCGGTCAGTGTAGCGATATCAATGACCAATTCTGGATCAAAACGTTCAACGTAAGTTAACGCATCGCACAGAACCAGACGGCCTTCGGCATCGGTATTGAGCACTTCGACAGTCTGACCAGATAGGGTGGTTAAAATATCTCCAGGCCGGTAAGCGCGCCCTCCTGGCATATTCTCACAGCCTGCTATGACACCGATGACATTGAGCGGTAATTGTAGCTCAGAAACCACACGCATCACGCCATAAACTGTTGCAGCCCCACACATATCGTATTTCATCTCATCCATGCCACCCGCAGATTTGATTGAAATACCGCCTGAGTCAAAAGTCAGCCCCTTTCCAACCAAGATGATGGGTTTGGCATTTTTATCAGGACTGCCTTTATATTCCATGACTGACATCAGAGATTCATTCTGAGAACCCTGACCGACAGCCAGGTAGGCATTCATGCCTAGCTCTTTCATCTGCTCTTCACCAATCACTTTTGTTGTAATATGGCTATTGGCCGAATCTGCGAGCTGGCGTGCCTGAGAAGCCAGATAAGCGGCATTACAGATATTGGGTGGCATATTACCAAGATCTTTGGCCGCTTTGATACCGGCAGCAATAGCAAGGCCGTGTTGGATGGCACGTTCACCACTGGTTAGCTCCCGACGGGTCGGAACATTGAAAACCATTTTACGCAGTGGGCGGCGCAACTCATTTTTATTACTTTTTAGCTGGTTGAAAACATAGAGAGATTCTTTTGCTGTTTCTACCGCTTGGCGCACTTTCCAATAATTATTGCGGCCTTTGACATGCAATTCTGTTAAGAAGCAAACAGCTTCCATTGACCCCGTTTCATTGAGAGTATTGATAGTTTTCTGAATAATCTGTTTATACTGGCGTTCATCCAATTCGCGCTCTTTACCACAGCCGATAAGCAGAATACGTTCAGATAACACATTGGGAACATGATGCAGCAACAGTGATTGACCAACTTTGCCTTCTAGTTCACCGCGGCGCAGCAATGCACTGATGTAACCGTCACTTATTTTATCAAGTTGTTCAGCGATAGAGGAAAGGCGGCGAGGTTCGAAAACGCCGACAATGATACATGCACTACGTTGTTTTTCCGGGCTACCGCTTTTTACACTAAACTCCATGCGTTCTCCTGAATCTTAAAGACAAAGACGGATGCTATCGCTAAAATATAGCGTTTCGCATTAATCTACCCCATAGAAAATTAACTATTTATGTTAAGCTAAACGCACTGTTTGTTATTATTTAGCTAACTATATAAGTATGTTCTGACTGGGAACCTAAATATGGAATGCTTCGATATCATTTTAGCAGTGAGGAAGCCAAACTGATGCACATAATAAATGGTATATATACAATGAAGTTAGCGATTTTCCTGCAAAAAGACAAGTTTTCACAGGCGTAATAAGCGTGATCATCATTAGATATCTGGTACGGGAAACCCTGAAAAGCCAAGTTGCGATACTCTTTATCCTTTTACTGATCTTTTTCTGTCAGAGATTAGTTGAAATTTTGGGTGCCGCAGTGGAAGGAAACGTCCCGGCAAATTTAGTTTTATCCTTGTTAGGATTAGGTGTGCCTGAAATGGCGCAGTTGATTTTGCCCCTGAGTCTGTTTCTTGGGGTATTGATGACTTTCAGTAAACTCTATACTGAAAGTGAAATTACTGTTATGCATGCGTGTGGTTTGGGCAAGCGTGTGCTGGTGGTTTCGGCGCTTATTCTGGCGTTGTTAACTTCCGCGCTAGCGGCAGTGAATGTCATTTGGGTCATGCCGTGGTCCTCGAAATATCAAGAACAGGTGGTGGCTGATGCTAAAGCTAACCCAAGCTTGGCAGCGATCATGGAAGGGAGGTTCAAACCTTCCGAGGATGGTAATCTGGTGCTCTATATTGGCAACGTGCACGGCAATAAATTTGAAAACGTATTCCTTGCCCAACTTCGCCCCGTTGATAACCAGCGTCCTTCCGTGGTGATCTCTAATGGCGGGCATATGGTGGAGCGACCTGATGGCAAACAGGTGGTCGTCCTTAATTATGGTACGCGTTACGAAGGCACTGCAATGCTGCGTGATTTTAGGATCACTGAGTTCCGTGATTATCAAGCGATTATCGGGCATCAGACTTCAATCGTAGATAATAATAAAGTTGAACAGAAGTCTATTATCCAGTTATGGCAGGATAATGATAAGGACTCCCGCGCTGAGTTCCATTGGCGTTTGACTTTGGTGCTCTCGGTACTAATTATGGCTATGATGGTAGTACCGTTAAGTGTGGTGAACCCACGTCAAGGGCGAGTGTTAAGCATGTTGCCCGCAATGTTGCTTTATCTGATTTTCTTCTTATTGCAAAGCTCTCTGCGTTCTAACGGTAGTAAAGGCAAATTGGACCCGATGATTTGGATGTGGCTGACTAATGGGACTTATCTGATGTTGGCGCTGGTTCTCAATATTTGGGATACGTTGCCGGTGCGTAGGGTCCGGGCTCGTTTCAACGGCAGAGGAGTAGCCTGATGTTTGGTGTATTGGATCGTTATATCGGTCGGACTATTCTACAGACTATTCTGATGACGCTGTTTATGCTGGTATCACTCTCCGGTATTATTAAGTTTGTTGAGCAGTTAAGAAAAGTGGGACAGGGGGAATATACTACTATTTCTGCTGGTCTTTATGTTTTGTTAAGTGTGCCGAAAGATATTCAGATATTCTTCCCGATGGCAGCTTTGCTTGGCGCCTTACTGGGGCTTGGTACGCTGGCAACCCGTAGTGAGTTGGTGGTTATGCAAGCTTCTGGATTTACCCGTATGCAGATTGCTGGCTCAGTGATGAAAACGGCTATTCCGTTGGTGATCCTGACTATGGTTATCGGAGAGTGGGTTGCGCCACAAGGTGAACAGATGGCGCGTAATTACCGGGCTCAGAAGATGCTTGGTGGTTCTCTGGTTTCAACAAATAAAGGTATGTGGACGATAGATGGGGACGATTTTATCTACATCCAGCGGATTGTGAGTGATACCGAGATTAAAGGCGTCAACATCTATCATTTTAGTGATGATAAAAAACTACTCTCTGTAAAGTATGCAGCCAGTGCGGTTTATGATAAGGATAACGACCTGTGGAAGCTTTCTCAGGTGGAAGAATCTGATCTGACAGACAGCAAAAAAATCACCGGATCACAACGTATTTCTGCTGACTGGAAAATTCTCCTGACGCCAGAACAGTTGAATGTGGTAGCACTTGAGCCTGAAGCGCTTTCCATCAGTGGCTTATATCAGTACATCAAGTACCTTAAGCAGAGTGAACAGGAATCAGGCCGTTATCAACTGAATATGTGGAAAAAAATATTTGCGCCGCTTTCAGTTGCAGTAATGATGTTGATGGCACTCTCTTTTATCTTCGGACCACTGCGTAGTGTGCCGATGGGAGTGAGGATGGTGACAGGGATTAGCTTTGGCTTCCTATTTTATGTACTTAATGAGATCTTTGGTCCACTGAGCTTGGTGTACAGCGTGCCAGCGGTTTTGGCGGCACTGTTACCAAGCCTATTGTTCCTTACTGTGAGTATTTATTTACTCCTTAAGAGACAGTAGTTTTTAGAAATCGAGGAACTATATCCTATGGATTTCAAGATGCATCGCGACGGCAAGGGAGTGAATCCCCGGGAGCATAGATAACGATGTGACCGGGGTGAGCGAGAGCAGCCAACACAGAGGCAACTTGAAAGATGACGGGTATATAGGGATAGGGTTTTTGGCTAAGAAACCCTATCCTGAGCATCTCGATTTTAAGATGTAAAAGGCTCAAGCTTGATGGTGATTCCTCGACAATGCAGTTACCAGTTGATTAACCCCCGTTGTTACGCTACTGAACTGGCTACGTTGTTTACGAGTGATCACCACAAACACTCCGATATTTTGTTCAGGGATCATTGCCATATACGTATTGAACCCACCGCCGCCGCCGGTTTTCTGATAAATACCCGGTATATCACCACGGCCGTTCATATAAACCCAACCAAGGCCAACGCCATCGGCCTGACCGGCAACATCCATCCCTTTAATTGAAGCTAGAGCGGAACGCTTAAAATAAATACCTTGTTCACGGCTTGCGGTCTGTTTACGTAACTGACTGTCTGATGATAAAAACTGCTGCATCCAACGCTGCATATCTTTTGGCGTTGAATAAATTCCCCCACTGCCTGCCGCAGCAATCGCATTAAGGCATGGACTTGGCTTATAACTTTCCATCAAACGAGCACACTGAGAACGGCTTGGCGTCAGTGTGGTGTCTTTCATGTAATAAGGGCCGGTGATCTTATCGTGTAACAAACGGGTATATGGCTTACCCGTAGCCTTAGAGAGTGCATCTGCCAATAAATCGTAAGCCAAATTGGAATAAGATGCTGTTGTGCCTGGTACGGAATCTAATTGAGCTGTTTTTAACCAAGCCCAGCGATTGGTTTGTGTAGGCCAGACAAAAACAGGGCGCCCCCATTTACCTCCCGGCTGCTCACGAGGTAAGCCACTGGTATGGCTTGCCAGGTGGAACAACCGGATAGGTTGAAGAGGGCTGTATTGGGGTACTTTCACGCCATAATAGCTATAGTCCTGCAATGGATCGGTGGAACGCAGAACCTCATCCTCTTCGAGCTTGATCATAACCTCACTGGTCATCAGCTTAGTCAGTGAGGCAATACGGATGATTGAATCGGGCTTTGGACGGATGCCGTTTCCCGGACGAGTTTCACCGAAACTGCGGTAAACCGTCTGATTATTATCAATCACCACCATCGCCATGCCTTGCGCATTGCTGCTGTTGAAAATATCCTGTGCATACTGATCAACCAACTGTGAAGCCAGCTTTTTAGTTCTCGCATTTCCTTCGAACACTTCCCATTTCAATGGTTGTTTCTTGGGTTGCAGAAACTTTGCCGAATATATTTTGTTTGAAGAAGAGCAGGCTGTAAGAGCCAACGCTATCGCAGAAACAGAGAAGATCTTAAAAAACTGTTTATTCATTTTGAATTGACCAATCAGGCATATTTCCAGTGAATTCACAAACAGGATAAAGATAGCAAAAGCGGCTATTTATTCTTTTTAAACAATGCCATCAACGCACCAATGACAATGCCTAAAAAGATCCCGGCGCCAATCCAGCTAATAATCGTCATAACCATTTACCTCATAGCGAATTATCATGCTGAGATTATATAAGGTGATTATAGGTTGTCTATCAGCGTCAGGTGGTTCAGCTAACTATGGTCGCAAAAAACGTCTCAAGAGGAGTTGTTTTTGCTCTGGTATTGTAGAGAAGGTGCTATTTCAGGTGGAAAAGATATTGCTAGGTGTACTTATTTAGGGTTTTGATGTTCAGTAATTGAACGCGCATGTGTGTTGAAAGATGGGTTTGATCTTTTTTTCAACACTTAAACCAAAGTTAGAAGGATAACAGTTGCTAACAGATCGCTGACAGGTATAATAGCCCTCGTTTTCCGCATACTACTTCAGTGCCGAAGTGGCGAAATCGGTAGACGCAGTTGATTCAAAATCAACCGCCTTCGGGTGTGCCGGTTCGAGTCCGGCCTTCGGCACCATGACTATGTTCACAGCAGTTCACCAAAGTCCACTTATCCAAGAAAACTCCTTATAAATCAAATAAAATAGTCTATCAAGGTCTATTATCGTCCGTTGCAATCCACATATCTGTGGGGGCATAATTGGGGGCATCTTCCGATTCGATTAATAATGTGCCCCCAACATGAAACTCAATGCCAGGCAAATAGAGGCAGCAAAGCCAAAAGATAAAGCCTATAAACTCGCTGATGGTGGCGGGTTGTATCTGGAAATTACTCCGAGAGGTTCAAAATACTGGCGTATGAAATACCGCCGACCTACTGATAAAAAAGAAGACAGGTTAGCATTTGGGGTTTACCCGGTAATTTCTCTTGCTGATGCCAGAGCTAAACGTGATGAGGCTAAAAAACTGATAGCTAGTGGTATAGATCCCAAAGCAACACAGAAAAAGACACAAGCTGAGGCATCAGGCGAATTCAATTTTGAAACTATTGCTAGGAAATGGCACTCCAGTAATAAGCGGTGGGGTGACTATAACCGGGCGCGTGTACTGCGCAGCCTTGAACAATACATCTTTCCTCATATTGGTAAAATTGATATCCGTCAGTTAAAGACTAGCCATCTATTAGTACCTATCCGAATGGTGGATGATGCAGGAAAGCATGATGTAGCTCAACGGCTCCAACAGCGGGTAACTGCTATCATGCGCTATGCTGTACAAAATGACATTATCGACAGTAATCCGGCTATAGATATGGCCGGGGCGCTGACCATGCCTAAAACTAAACATTATCCTGCATTGCCATCCAATTGCTTTCCTGAATTATTGGAACGTATAAGTCATTACCGTGGCAGGAAAATTACACGTTTAGCGGTGGTACTGACTTTACTCACTTTTGTGCGTTCTAGTGAGTTACGTTTTGCACGATGGGATGAAATTGACTTTAATAGTTCAGTGTGGGAGATACCTGGTCAACGAAATCCAATCGAAGGAGTTCGTTATTCTTACCGTGGCATGAAAATGAAATCAGCCCATATTGTGCCGTTGAGTAATCAGGCAATAGATATCTTACAGCAACTTAAAGAGCTTAGTGGGGACAATGAACGGCTTTTTCCCGGCGACCATGATCCTAATAAAGTTATGAGTGAAAATACGGTAAATAATGCATTACGAGTGATGGGATATGATACAAAAACGGAAGTATGCGGGCATGGTTTCAGAGCGATGGCTTGTAGCGCTTTAGTTGAATCAGGGCTATGGTCAAAAGATGCAGTTGAAAGACAAATGAGCCACACAGAGCGTAATGGTGTCCGAGCTGCTTATATCCATACATCTGAACATTTGGAGGAACGGCGATTAATGATACAATGGTGGGCGGATTATTTGGATCAATGTAAAAAAGAATTTATTGCTCCTTACGTTTTCTCAAAGAAAAATAGTAAATAGTCATATAAAAACACATTAATTCACTGTGTAAGAAAGCCCACTTTGAATAGTGGGCAATAGATGTCTTGAGTTAATAATGTTTTTTTAAGAATTATAAAGTCTCTCTGGTATGGATATTTTAATGCCGTTATTTTCATAACGGGAAGGCCAGATAATTTCAGGCGGAACTCCTAACGCATCAGAAATAATTCTTTCTCCTTTAGGCCAGTGGCGTGTCAGTGCATTTGCTAGTGTGGATGAAGCCAGTCCAACGCTCCTTGATAAAGCGGCTAATGTTATTCCTTTCTTTTTCAGTCCGGCAATAATATCGGCTGGATGCCAATCCTGTTGAATCATATTTTATATTTTCCTGAGTGGTGACATAAAATAATTATCCTTTCATGGACTCTATCTGTAAATAGTTAAAGTTAAAAAATACCATTATTTTATTATTTCCCCCGTTTAAATAAAACTCCCCCATTGATTACCCATTTTATTTTTCTTTAAATAAAGAGAAGATGATTTTCTTATTATAAAATAATGTGAGTACTCTATTGGACGTTAATAAATGGGATGGTGTTAAGCATACATTATGAATGAATTAAATAGCTCTATACCGACAGAAGGAAAATACCTACTCTTCCCCCATTTTGTCCCCCACGATATATGGATTTTTATTGCCCCCACATTGATATTATTAAAATCGCTTAAAGCCAGACAGAATAAGGGTTTCACGTGCTTCCCCCATTTAGGTGAGCTTAATAAGTGGTAAGTGGGGAGCATTGCTGGATTTTTGACAATATCCCCCACATTTACCATTTATTCCCCCATATTAGAGTGGCGTTGATTAATGCGGATATCTTCACCCAACACGGTCAATAATCCATCATTTTCCAGTTTGTCCAGCTAGCGGCTGAATTTCTTTGATACATCAATGCTTTTCGCTCGTAAGTCATCCCGCACCTGTGATTTTGTGCAGGAATCGCTTTGGGCTGTTCGGTTACGAATAGATTCCCATAGTGCCAGATGATTGCCTGACAGACGCCGGACATGGGCCAGTGCCATATCACCAGCTGCGGCATCCTGCGGTTGTCTGGGCTGATCTGACAACACCAGAGAGGTAATCTCTTCGCCGTCTTCATCAATACAAATGCTGACCGGATGCAAGTCATAAGCGACTTGTGGCGGTTCATCAGCATCTTTCATTTTGGTACAGCTTAATATCAGCGCTTCTTTATCATTTTCACGGCGGATATTAAACTCCGCATCCAGTGCTGCCCGAAAGGCGCTGGAGCCTCTTGCGCCTTTATCTTGGTCTTTGCCGGAATGGTGCACAACAAGCACGGTGGCATTTGTTTTGGCTTTGATATAGTCGCAACCCTGAATAAATGCGCCCATATCTTTAGCGGTGTTTTCGTCCGAGCCGCCAAAACAGCGGGCGAGGGTGTCCAGTACAATCAGACGGACAAGCAATCCGGTTTCCTGTTCGACATCTTTCGCTGCACAAATCACTTGCTCAGCACTTTCCTGACTAGCAGGAAACACCGGGCAGTCTATACGGTAAAGGGCATCTATCGGGCTGTTATCGTTCAGGCTGCTTTCCCATGCCCGGATACGACGCGGAACTCCCAGACCACCTTCACCGACCACATAAACCACCGCTCCCCGATTGACGCGTTTACCTGCCCATGCTCTACCCGTGGCGATATGACATGCCCAGGACACCGCCAAAAAAGATTTATAAGAACCACTGGGGCCGTAAATACTGGCTAAGGCGTTACTGGGCAAATGACCTTTGATCAGATAATCCTGATGAGTATCAAAGCCCTCAGAACCTCTGCGTAAAGGTAATGATGTGCTGTAGGTCGTGGGGAGACGAGTCACAGAAAGGGAACCGGTGATTTTACCGGTCTGGTGATAAAAGGCTGCTCGGGTTGCTTCATCACCATATTGCTTACGGTAATCATCCCAGTCAGCTTGATAGTCTGTTGGTGGCAGTGCAACCTTTCCCTGTATTGCATTCGCGGCCTGTTCTGCCTTAATTTTTCCTGTGTTTTTTTCATCTGCATCAACATCATTATCCCCTGCGATAATAAAAACACCTTGCGGATGTTGCGCTTTAAGCGCTTTTGCTACATTGAGCAGGTTATTAGCGGAAATGGCGGCATAGATTGTACTGTTTCGGCTAATAACGGCCAGTGATAAACCAGTGGCATAACCTTCTGTGATGATAATGTCATCATAAGAATCGGGTTCATGGACAACAGCAAAAGCCCCTTTTAACTGACTGCCGGGTAATAATCGCTTGCTGCCGTCAGGGTGAATCAATTGGGCACCGCAATATCCTCCTGCAATATTAACTAGTGGTAACACCAGTGTATTTTCTGGAAAAATCACATTGCCTGTTTTTTGACAGTAAGCCGGTGGGAACAAAAAAACACGTTCAGCTAAACTCTTGCGAATTAAATAAGGGCTCGCGCCCTTAATACACTGATTTAATAACGAATTGACCCGTTCAGCAATCGGCACTTGAATAACAGAGGCTTTTTTCTGGCTGGCGCCGTTGACGGGAGTTCTGACAACTCAGATATCCACCTTGCCGCCTCAATTAATTGACAACCTTTAAATTTTGCCAATAAATCCAGTCCATCTCCATGACCGCATTTAGCCCGATTACAAATCCATGTACCATTACCGTTTTTATCATCAAATCGGAACCGGTCTTTCCCACCGCACATGGGACAAGGCCCATGACGATTATTGGCGGGCACAACAATGCCTGCCTGAGACAGGATCGCGGGCCAGCGGTGGCAGGATTGCCGGACAATATCAGAAATGAAGGAGGGCATGGCTTTCCTCCTCTGTGGTTTCTCCAACCAGCATTTTACTGAGCAGTTCAATACGTTCCCATAAAACGAAAGTCAGGATTTCCTTAAATGCGAGATTATTTTTGCTCAATAATACTGTTGATAAGTGCCCGGCAATGGTCGAGTACTTCTTCTGAGTTTTCAGGGCGGTAATCATGCATAAAACACCCCTGCCAGAGAAAAAGCCTTAGAACGGGAGAATAGTGGACATTGTAGACAAGATAGCCAGAGTTGAGATAGCAAGTAGAAATGATGAGGGGTTGTAGCCATAAAATGGCCTCCGGTAAGTAGTACTTATAACTACCACCTGAGCTGCAAATCTCATTGGTGGTAGCCCAAACGGAGTTTGCAGTACCGGCCTTACTGGACACCGGCCAGCCCAAAGGCTGCCCCGCCTGAGCCACCATTGACTGATGTATATAGCAGTAATAACAATACTGAATATAATACAGGTGTGCTAAGGCCGTAATACCAAAGAAAATTGGCATCGACAGTAAGGAGTACGGGCTGCAAATCCCGGCTGCGGATTTTGCCGCAGCGCGTGAACTATACCTCAGTAATTTACTGATTATCAACTTATAATTAAGGTTAAAAGCCTCATTCAGACTCATCCCTGTGTTTCCTCGCGGTTGTTGATTTTATTGATAATCCATTCATCAATTTCTTTTTCTACCCATGCTACTGAGCGTGCTCCCAGACTGACAGATTTAGGGAATTCCCCTTGCTGCATCAAATGGTAAATCCATGATTTCTTTAAACCGACTTTTTTCATGACATCCGCCAGACGTATTAAGGTTGTCTCTGCCATTTCTCAATCCTCCTTTTGACTGTAAACTCGTTCAACATAACGCCCGCGACCATCACCATGACCTAAATCCATTGAGACTAAAGCCCTGGCTTCCTGACGAGTAAAATCGCTTTCTTGGTAAAACCTCAGCGCATCCTGTGCCCATGCGTAGCGCAAACTATGTGGGGCATAACAGCCGGTTAATCCCAGATGAGCGGTATGGGCACGCCAGTAGTTCATCGCTCGTTTGAGATCGGGTTTATCAATCAGCCTGCCGCCGCGCTGCTCTGCAATTTCAATGGCTCTATCAACCGCTTTTTTCACAGCGTCCACATTCAGTACACGAGTTTGTCTGGGGCGGCCGCCTTTAGTACCAAAAACTACATGGAGCTTAGGCTCTGGCTGATTAAGCTGTTTTTGCCAGCTTTTCAGCGAAGCACAACACTGAACGGCTTCCTGAGAACGTAGCCCCATCAAACGGGTAAGTTGGAGGATGATTGCCAGTCCGGCATCGTATTTTGCTGCTTTCTGATAAATTGTCTGAAAAAGCACATCAGGAATGGCTTGTTTTGTCCCTGCACGACTGGCGCCACTCAGTCCCAATGCCTGATTACTCAATCGGGGAGAGGTACTTAACTTTGTCCGGCCTGCCAGAAGAAAGATATGGCGGAGCGCCGACATTTCATTTTGCAGGGTGCGTTTGGCTATGCCCTGAGACAGTCGGGCATGGATATAACTTTCAATGTGTTTGGTCTTTAAATAGTTGAGGCTTTTCACCTGAATATTCAGTTTCAACAAAAACTCACCTAGCCGCCTCGCTATCCGAATGCGGTCATGACAGGTTTTATGACTGCCTCCAGCCTGCCGGGCAAAGGTCTGCATTTCCCTGACTAATCGACTCATATCACTCCTTATTTTTCACCTGATAACATTAAATCTCTGGCGCGCGACAGTTCTGACAAAACAGGGGTTATCTGCTTTGCCCTTGAACGATACCTGTGCGCCAGAGTGAACGCTGTTGAGGTATTGTGGGGTATCGGTTGGAGTACGCTGTACTACCGCCTGCATAGGCAGGTTATCCCCTCTGGCAAAAGCCAGCCTCGGTATCGTCAAGCTCTCCTTTTTGATGGTGTTTTAATCTTAATTAGCAGTGACAGAAGCACTGATTTGTTGAGCAGGCATACGCCTGTAAATGTGGATGTTACCTTTATGCGGCGGCGTCACTTTCAGCGGTAAACCGGCGAAAAGTGACGCCTGAACATCGGAGTCAGTAAACAGAAGCAGGGCAGGTGCTTGCTGATGCCTGATGGCATAGCAAAGTGTTGCCCGTAGTAGTGTAAAACTGTCGCAATATGCTGATATTGAGAAATAACCTACCTGACCGCCTGATAACTCAGGCAGCAGTTAGTTAAGGTGTGAGCCAAGCAAACCGGATGCTTTAGCTTACGTAAATGAAATGAGGCTAAACTCGTGGCTTAATCTCATTAGAGCGAAAGGCAGTTAAAGCTGTCCTGTCTGACGCTTGGATATAAGAAGAACTCGCTTCCTCTGGGATAGAAGACCCGTGAGTGAGTTAAATGTATAAATGCACCTTCATCGCTTTCATTTCGCGATCCCCACTCTCAAAGGATAAGCGGGGTTATCAGCCTCATGCTATCTGACGGCCTTCTCTTTTCAGATCAGGGAGAATTTTAGGTATGGTCGCTCGAAAGCGCTTCTTCACAGACCTTTTAGAAGCATTGAGTGCTGTCAATGGCAGCAATAGCGGATCACTCGAAAGCGTTTCCTCACAGATCCCTCGGAAACATTGGCGGCTGTCGATGACAGCAATTAAGTGTAACAAGGTTAGCGCAGGATGTAACACGTAGCAATAGGGAACAGATAATTTAATCAGTTAGTTAGACTATTGATTAGATACGCTGACGAAATCAGCTTACTGATGACTATAACATGGGCATTTTCTAGCTGACGCGCTATGCTTGTCCTCTCTTAGTTGACTTGTTAAAAAATTTAACAAGTCAACTAAGAGAATTGGAAGAATACGGAGTTATCTTGTATCTCAAATGAAATAAAGTCACACCATATCTGTTGTATTAATTTTTCATTTAAATTTAATTAGTTACATGAAATAGTAGTAAGTAATTTTTTGTTTGGGGGCATAAAAAGGGGCATCATAATAATGTTTTTTAATAAATTTGTTTAAAAACAATATGTTACTTTATTATTCGAGTCCGGCCTTCCCATTTGGCCTTCCAAAGACGTCCATAAACTTCCATAATTACCTTAAAAAACAACAAATTACTTCGTTTCTGAGTCTATAATTGTCCATTTGTATCCGTTGACATCCATGATATTTGGGGGGCAGTTCTTTTCGATAATGAGTTGACCCCCAAATTATGCCTTTAACAGACATGGAAGCTCGTGTGGCAAAGCCCTGTGAAAAAGAATACAAACTTTACTGATGTACAAGGTTTGTATCTGCTCATTAAACCCAGTGGCTCAAAACGCTGGTATCTGAAATATCGGTTTGCGGGTAAAGAAAACCGGATTACTTTAGGGGAATATCCTCAAGTAACACTAGGGAAAGCTAGAGAGCAACGCGATAGTATTAAGATAATTATCCGCAATCATCAGTCACAGTAAAAAAGAGAAGTAGAAAAACAAGAGGCGATTGCCGAAACCTTAACGTTTGAAAAAGTGGCTAGAGATTGGCATAGTAGTAATAAGCGTTGGTCGATTGGAACTCGCTTCCAGACAACAACACTGGGCAGCCGTTATCGAGGTTCAGAAACAGAGCGGGCTGACGGTCACAGCATTTTGTCAGCACCGTGAGATTAATCTGGCCACGTTTTACTATTGGGCAAAAAAACTCCGGCAACAACGCGAGCCCCAACGTCTTCATCCGGTTGTGCCACCGGACACACCGTCACGTTCTGCTGCTCAATGAGCTCTGGGCTGAGTTGCCGGCAGGCTTATCCACTGGGCAGATCCGGCACTGGATTGAGGCGCTGCAATGATCCCGGTCGGCGCGATTTATCTGGTGTCTGGTCATGCTGACATGCGAAAATCCATCGACGGGCTGGCGGGTATGGTTGACGCACTCGGTCTGGAGCCGCTCAGTGAAGCCGGGTTTATTTTCTGCAATCGTCAGCGCG
This sequence comes from Photorhabdus kayaii, assembly GCF_025384895.1. Lineage (NCBI taxonomy): Bacteria > Pseudomonadati > Pseudomonadota > Gammaproteobacteria > Enterobacterales > Morganellaceae > Photorhabdus > Photorhabdus kayaii. The sequence continues at coordinate 8,487 of NZ_JAJAFZ010000009.1, read as the reverse complement.
ATATGTTGTGATCAATAAAAATTGGTCACTAACTTAGAGTTTTCCTAAAATAATCGTTCTGATTCGTTGGGTATCAACCCATTGTTGTACCGATGGGGATGAGGCTGGCTATAATAACCCGTTGTATAATTTGTGATTGAGCGAAAGGCTTCTCTAAAATCTGAATATCCTTCTTCAAGAACCTATTCACTTTTTAAACTCCTGAAAAAGCGCTCCATTGGGCTATTATCCCAGCAATTGCCTCGGTGGCTCAGGCTTTGTTTGATGCCATAACGCCACAATAACCGTCTGAATACTTTGCTGGTATAGTGACTGCCTTGATCACTGTGAGACATCACTTTCGGTCTGGTTGGTCGCCGGAGAAAAAATTAATTATTCCGCACAGGACAGCGACCTTTTAACAGCCATCGAATTCAGATCTGACGCGGCTTCGCGGGATGACAGTCGTGAAAAATTTACCCCTGCACAGAGCCTGATTTACACCCGCCGACGTGCAGAACTGGCTGCACAGTAGTGCGCAAATAAATCCCCGAAAATCCTGCTATTTTTAATGAAAAAAACCATGTATCCATCAGGTGCATGGTTTTGCATGCGTTTTTCTGTCCCTGCATCCCCCGCCAGTGCCAGCATTGGTGCGGTCTGGGGCTGTTCATGCACCTGCATTAAAATCGCCTCATGAAGCAGGCTGGTGTGACGGGGAAAGCATTGCGCACAGACGGTTGTAAAAAATAGTTATTAAAGGCGATTCAAAAAAGTTTTTCTGAATCAATCTATTTATTTGATACATAAAAAGTAAATTGTACTTTTTGTGATTTTTCAGACAACTTTAAACTGCTCAACTTGTGAGCTTTCTGTCTATGTAATACAAATGGGAGAATTTTCATTGTAAGTGCGTTTAAGTAAGGAGAGCTACATGAAGTTTTCTGAAGCGTTTAAAATGGAATGCCAGCAAGTAAGTTTAGATTTTATCGATATCCCCTTAGATACTGATTTGCAATTTTTTATAGATCCCACATCTATTCGAGCGTTAAAAACTAACTGGGGAAATAGCCTTGAAAGATTAGTTCAAGATTATTTTTCAGATGTTATGGCAAGTATAAAAAATGGAGATCTTAAAAGAGCAGGGGTTTTATTATCATCTTTAAGGGAGTCCAATTCTTTTCATCTTGGTTATTCTGCAAAGAAATCCTCAGGGAAAGCTTTAGGTGAAAAAACGGCTCAGCTAATTCTAGAGTCTTTGAAACAGAGTAAGGCTGCTCAGTCAGGCTTGCTTCAAGATCTTGAGGATACAGCATTAACTATAAAGGGAATTGCATCTGACAGGATCTCAGACTCTGTTTGTAATATGCTGAAACTACCATTTATAGAATATACACAAAAAATTTGTGAATTTTATAATGTGGGAATGTCTGAAGTTTCCGGTGTCCGTTTGTGGGATCCTATTAATGAGCGTTGGTGTAAAAAAACATTCAAACTCCCTGTACACAATGGTGAAGAGGTTATACTTATACCAAAGGTATTGGCGAGAGAGAGGATAGCTTATTCACATTCGTCATTTTATCGAAAGTATATTATTCCAGAAATCAAAACTGAGCATCTTAAGGCTGGCTCTGCGCTTGTAACTCTTTTAAGAGGAAAACCAGCGGTAACAGCTAAAAGGATTATTGAAGAATTTGGACAGTCGAAGGAGTTTATTGAGGAGCAGATAGTAAAATATCCTGACACGATAAAGCAATATAAAGAAGAGCTTTTACTTTCACTACCCTCTCCACTTCCACATAAACGTTTCGACGATTCAAAAGATTCTGTTACGGGGCCACTAGCTTCTGATGTAGAAAATCTCAAGGCTGCAATAAGTAACAGTGACTACCATTTATATGTTGAAAGCATAAAAAAATTGCTTCTGACTATATTTTATCCATCTCTTTTCTATCCATGCTTGATCAGAAATGATATCCATGATTATAGTTTTACAATGATGAATGAATCGCGTGCAGGATTCTTTTTTGATTTTTCTGTTTTTGAAATTTTATCAGATAAAATTCTAGTAAATATTGTAATGTCAAGTGTTAGTATTAATGGTGAATATCTAGAAAGTCTCGTTTGCGAAATGGGTGATATTGGGACATCAGTGTGCTTGCTGGTCTGCTGCGAAGCAACTAAAGGGTTACAAAAAGATAAGTTAAAGGAGTTGGCTAAAAAAGAAGGGAGGTACATCTTTATTATAAATAACGCAACCATTGATAGCATTCTCGAAGAGTATTTGAATATTGGTGAGCAGCATTTCAATGCGCTGCGTGATAAATTTAAAGATCTTAATTGAATATGTAAACGGTGGTCGCTTGTCACCACCGTATTTGCTCTTATTTGTATGAATTCATAATTAACTCACCCCAACAAAACATTAATTAATAATGGATCATAGTATCGTGCATGAGCATAAATTATGATTGACTTAAATACCATGTTTATAATTTTGTTATTTGTTGATTATGACCCTCAACTTAACGCCAGTTACCTCATCAATGTAGGCTGCCGTGGCACCCAGAATAGTTAATTGCGCATTAGAAATTAGAGATTTTGATATTGCGGGCTGAACGATAGCAACACCTAACTTAAAATCTGAATATCTGGCAATTTTGGCTAGGTAAATTAAGTCTTCAAATTTACCTTTGTCTATTCGGGATGTTTTTCCCTGATTAAGTCTTGTGCGCTCTCTTTCTATTAAACGTAAAATTAGCCCCTCTTTATCTGCAAACCATTTAATGCTTTTTTCAGCTTGACCAGCGACTTGATAAACATCGTCAACTCTACCACCTGGAGTAGCCACCCCATTTTGTTTTGAGCAATATTTGCAATGAAATAGATCTATAACTAGTTTTCTATTATCAATGTTTTTTATGGCTACAATATCCGCAACTTCACCAGCACCATCATCGTCAAAAATAAAATCATAAGATTCTTTTATTTTCTGAATTGTATGGTATTGGATTGAATGAGTTATTTTTGAATGAGTCTGAGATTCAACAGAGATATCAACTCCATCCCAATCCCAGACTTCAGTATTATTAATATCATATTTGTATACATATTCTTCATTAGGATAATATCTGAATCCACCATCAATAATTGATGTGTCACACATGAAAATTGTTGGAGGGTATTCATTGAAAAATTCAGATAATTGAAAAGTCTGCTCTCCAAATGTAATGTCAAGGCTATCTTGCAAAGTGAAAGTAACCTCTCCTAGAGAAGTTATTTTTGCAGTTATAGGACTGAGACCATATTGAGTTTTTAAAAAAAGATTTAATAATTTTTTGTCTGATTTTTGATGTTCCGCCGGAATTAGTTCACAGTTAATCAAATTTTCTTCCCAGTCTTTTGATTTAACAGTAACTTTTGCTTCATTTTTTCTAAGTAGTTCTACCGGCCATTCAACAGAAAGAGGTGCTATGTCTGGGTATTCTAACAATTCTTCTGTTTGCATTGCCGTTTTCATGACTTTATTTGTATCGATAGAGTCATCTAGTATTTTCGAACCAATATTGTCACACCAAGTAATCCATTTATCTAATGAATCGCTATCCATTGCCCATACTTTTCCCTTATATGAGCAACCGATGCTGACTAATTCCCCATTCTCGTATCCCTTCCCAAATATATTGGATTTAGTGGCTCTATTTGCTTCTATATCAGGTATCTGGTCATTAATTTCGGTTCCTGTGTGCATTGAATAACGAAGACCTTTTTTGTTTTTATTTAAGCCTACATTTTGTAGTTTTAACCGTTTAAGTCCTGCCAAAGATCTAAAAACATGCTCTCCTTTGACTTGTAATGCATTGTCTGCAACTAACTTAACTAGCCTTTTAACTAGCCCATCTTTTGCGGAGGAATGTATGAATAGCAGGCCGGATTGCTGGTTATAGTAAGCAATGTATAGATCCCATGACTCATCAAATAACTCTTTAGAACTGGCCCATCCTACTGGTAAGAAGGATTTGACAGAGAAAATTAAAATATTTCTCTCGTTGTTCAGAACTGAATCCATTACTTGAAATTGTTTATTTGCAAACTGCAGAAAGCGGTCGGGCTTCCAAGTTGCCAAGAGCATTTTGTACACTGTTGTACTAATGCTTGGAGTTAATCCTAAATCAAGAAGGTTGCTTTCTTTGGGAAATCCTGATCGAAATTCTTGATATTCTTTTTCATCTTTAATTTTCCGATAGCTTATATCGCTTATTACACTATTCCAGTCTGAATCTTCTTTATATAATTCTTCAAGACTTTCGTTAACATTGGGATTTGCTATATTTGCGACAAATTTAGCATCACCTACATTTTTAGCTGTTCGGGTGAAACGCCCTGTAAATTGGAGCATAATATTTATACTTTTATGCGGATCATGAATAGCTGATATTTTTAGCTGCGGAAGATCAAAGCCTTCTCCCAGCATGTCGACGCATACTATAATCTTATGCTCTCTATTTTTTATGGCTTTTAAAACGTCAGATTTTTTCTTTGTCTTACTGTTTATCAAGACAGGTTTTAAATCCATTTCTTTAGCATAAATTTCAAATATATCCTTAGCTCTCTTTATTGTGCTCGCTCTTGCCATTACTATATGGTCTAAGCCAGCTCTCAAGTCATCCCTTAGTAATTTTATCGCTTTTTCAGCGATCGCTTTATCAGATTTTTCTTCGATAAATTCTCTGACAGGATGAAATTTAATGGGTTTGAAGTAACCGTCATCTTGCGCTTTTTTTAGAGGATAATTAAATATAATCTTTCCTTCAACTCTAGAACCATCATTTCTGAACGGAGTTGCTGTAAATTGAAAAATAGACTTGTTTTTAAATTGAGATTTAACACTTGCCCAAGTCTTAGCCGTGATATGATGCGCCTCATCGACTATGAGGTGAGAGCAAGTTTCAGTCAATTTAACAAAGAACTCATGTTTGAACTTGGATAGTGCTGCTACTGATGCGACAATAACATTTGACGTTAGTATTTCTTTTAAGTCATTGATGTTGTCAACACCGTGCTTGATTGTAGCAACAATAGGATTAAAAATATCTTCTTTTATTAAACCAAGTTGTCTGAGTAGGCCCAACTGTATAAACTTATTTTTAGTTTGTTCTCGCAGCGCATCAGAGGGAACAATCACTAGAGTTTTCTTGAAATGACCAGCTACAACTATAGATAAAATGGTTTCTGTTTTACCTGTTCCTGTTGGCATCACTATAGTTGCTGCTGACATATCGTCAGAACGTTCGTAACCTAATGCTGCATGGATGCCTCCAATTTGTGGAGGTCTAAGACCATTGATACCAGCTGTTAAATTTTCTTCTTTAAAAAGAAAATTTGAGTTACACCAAGATGCATGGATTGATTCGGGGGAGTGATGCTCAGTATCGAGAGGTAGCCATGTCACTGTACTGTCTTTCACTTTGTTTTCTATTAACAGTCCCATTACATTATTTCCATTTTAGTTCAACTCGAATTTGGTTAAATTACGATCAGTGACGTTACCACTACAATGGTTTTTTTTCTATTAAGTGGCTCTAAAAAATATAGAATTAGAACATGTCAAAGTGAGCTTCAACAATCCTGCGATGATGAGTGGGTATCTGCAGAAACTGGAGATGGCTTTTTACGTATAACATAGGTGTGTCGCTAAGATAGTGAGAATATTGATGTTGCTCAACATCTTTAGATCGGTCTTAGATTTGCACCGAACTGGCATCAATAGAGTAGACTTGAGTGGAGAGTTTATGAACGTCTGTGTTTCACCATTTGATCTTCCAAAGACGTCCATAAACTTCCATAACTACCTGAAAAAAAATTATTTAGTTTTTAAGTCTATAATTGTCCATTCGTATCCGTTGACATCCATGATATTTGGGGGTCAAATTGGGGGTCAGTTCTTTTCGATAATGAGTTGACCCCCAAATTATGCCTTTAACAGACATGGAAGCTCGTGCGGCAAAGCCCCGTGAAAAAGAATACAAATTTACTGATGTACAAGGTTTGTATCTGCTCATTAAACCCAGTGGCTCAAAACGCTGGTATCTGAAATATCGGTTTACGGGTAAAGAAAGCCGGATTGCTTTAGGTGCATATCCTCAAGTAACACTGGGGAAAGCTAGAGAGCAACGCGATAGTATTAAGATAATGATCCGCAATGGCATCAATCCCAGTAAAAAAAGAGAAGTAGAAAAACAAGAAGCGATTGCCGAAACCTTAACTTTTGAAAAAGTGGCTAGAGATTGGCACAGTAGTAATAAGCGTTGGTCAACAACGCATTCAGAACGAGTATTAGGGGATCTCCGACGTAATGTTTTCTCTGCGATTGGAACTCGCTTCCAGACAACACAAAGGATTACTGCTATTATGCGCTATACGGTACAGAATGGCCTGATGGCTCGCAATCCTGCTCAAGGTCTCAAAGGTGCGTTGGCGACACGTAAATCAACTCATCGTTCTGCTCTTCCTCTTAAAGATTATCCGATTTTCTTACTCGTCTTGAACACCATAAGGGACGTCACTTAACTATTTTAGCTGTCCGACTGACTCTATATATGTTTATTCGTTCCAGTGAACTCGGCTTTGCGCGCTGGAGAGAAGTTGATCTGGATAAAGCACTGTGGACAATTCCAGCAGAAAGAGAGCCTATTGATGGTGTTAAACATTCTCATCGAGGTTCAAAGATGCGAACGATATATTTTGTACCTTTATCCCATCAAGCTCTTGAATTACTAAAACAGATTAAAAAATTATCTGGAGATAATGAGTTAATTTTTCCGGGTGATCATCACATCACTACAAACTGGTTGAGTTCCCTCAACTGATTTACTATTTGGCGCGGTTATTTAGTACAGCCCTTAAATTTAAATCTACCTCCGTAACAGTTATAATTGCAAATTAAAGATTCAATTAAAATGGAGTTTGTATGGAAAACGAAATAAATAAGCTTCTAATAGAGCGAGAATTTTTACGTTATAAAGCAGAGCTTGATAAAATAAAAGAAGAGAACTTGCGTTTACAGCAGTTAGTGGTTGACCGCATTGATTTAGCTAAGTCAGAAATTACAGAGTCAGCTATTAATAAAACAATGGGGGTTCTTGAACATACGAAAAAATGGTTAGTAGTTGTATTCTTTGTAACAGGTTTTTTTATTTTTGCAGCAAGTTTTTTTGGTGTAAAAAGTATAATTGACAATCTGACAGTATATTATACTGATAAAGTCAATAATTGGTTAAGGTTTGATAATGATAATAGTGGGGGAAGAAAGGTGTTAGAGGAAATAAGGACTAGGGCATTGTTGGATTCCTATAGTATTCGTTTATCCCGTGAAGGAAATAACACTCCGTTCTCCATTAGGCTTACAGGTTCTGAAACGGAAAGATTAATGGCAATTGTTCTTGAACCTAAGACATCAGATTCTGATTTTATTGATGCTTTAAATATTATTATTGCAAGTAAGAGTTTTTTAGGGCGGAAATTTATTAGAGATGATATTAACACGCAAAATATTTCTGATATTGTTGGTAATCCAAATTTTAGTGAAACAAAAAGAGGTGTGGTTTTTGATAAATTAAGTTGGAATCGTTCGCTGTTACGTTGGTCTCTGTCAATTCTTGATAACCCGAATATCTCATATAGTGAAAGTATGCTGATGGCAGCTTTTGATAATGTTAGGCATTTTGATGAGAAAAGGGCTAAGGAGTTTGCAATGGAAAATATTGATAAGTTTGAATCCGATCTGAATAAAGTCACATTGGCAAAATATTTGATGCAAATTGATTTTGCAGATGCAAACTCCAAAATCAACGAATTGATAGTATATTTAAAAACGAATAGAAATAGTGCTTTTTTTACTGTTGGTTATGAGTCTATAGTGTTTTATAAGCTGAATAACTGGTTGGCTCGTAATGATAGCTTCACTCAGCGTTTAGCAGAGTATCTTTCGGCGCAAATAGAAAATGGGTTGAAGATTTCATTTGATGAAATCCAAGATAAAGGTAAGAAGCTTTATTTTAATCTTGAAAATAGCTTATCGGCAATTGAACATTCTGATAAATTATTTGGGAATGAAAAGCTTGTTAATGCGGTCATTAAAATAAAACCAATTGATTATCAACGATTGGCTACTATGGTTGATTTTTTTCAGAAAAATGATAATGGTATTTGGCTTACAACATTGATGCTTAAGCCAAGCAAGGATATGCTGATTCAATTTAAAGATGATTCATTTCTTAATGCCCATGAATATTTGTCTGATATATGGATAAAGAAAGAAAAGATACTCGGGAAGGAAACTCTTTTGGCTGTTTGGAGAGATAGCATTGGCATTATAAGGAGTGAGGAAATAAAAAGAGTGAAATCCTTAAATGATACTTATTTTTATGTTTCTTTTGATAAGAAAGTCTTGAGGGAATACTCTCAAGATTATGTTTATGACGAATTTGATAGACTGTGATTTCCTTA
>NZ_JAJAFZ010000089.1:0-13788 GCF_025384895.1 Photorhabdus kayaii | reverse complement strand
CTTTACCTCAAATTTTTTCTGCTTATTTCACGGATAGAGTAAATACAGGGTTCAGCGCAGCAAATCCAGCATCGCTCTGGCAGTCTGTTCTTCCGTCACCAGCCCATTGATATATTGACCATTCAGCGCAGCAATAATGGCTTCCGCTTTCTCTTCCCCTCCCGCAACGCCAATCACTGTCGGGATGGTTTTCAGTTCTGGCATGGAGATACCAATCAGCTCCTGATGAATTTGCATATCCTCCACCAGCTCACCATCAACGCGCATAAAATAGCCAAGGATATCGCCCACAGCGCCTTTCCGACCAAACATTAGCTGTTCACCATCACTGATATAGCCAGAACGCATAATTGTCGCCTGCTGTTTCTGATTAACTGCGCCAATACCAACGATAGCAATATCAGCCGCACAAGCCGCTAGCAAAACATCTCGGACACTGCTCTCCTGACGAAATGTTTCAGCAACCTGAGCAGTGGAAGCACGTAATGGGGCGGGGATAATACTGATTGAACAGGCTGCATCCAGTTGACCAATACCGGTCATGTAAGGACCGACGCCACCGGATAATGTGACTAGCCTAATTTGTTGTGATGAGATAAAACCACTTAAATGTTGCAATGTGCACATGGTAGTTTCACCAAATCCCACAGCCAATAATTGCTGCGGTTCAATCAATGCCATCAGCAAATGTGCCGCGCCAACCCCCAATCTGGCATTAAGATTCATATTTGCCAGCGCAGGCAAAACGCGTACCTGTTTCAAAGAGAAATGTTTTTGCAGGGTATCTTCCAGTGCCAAACACCCCTCGTAACGAGAGTTAATTTGTACCCGAATGACGCCTGATTGCCGCCCTTTCTCCAGTAATCTGGAAACTTTTAACCGGCTTAAACCAAGCAAATCGCCGATGTCACCTTGTGTCAGGCCATCGTGATAGTAAAACCATGCAATACGCGCAAGCAGCTCTTCTTCACTCATGCTATTACCCGGATAGGTGTCCTCAGACGATATACCCGTCATCTTTCAAGTTGCCTCTTTGTTGGCTGCACTCTCTCACCCCGGTCACATAGTTCCCTATGCTCCCGGGGATTCGTTCCCTTGCCGTCGCGATGCATCTTGAAATCCATAGGGTCTATATTTTTCTCTTTAGCTGATTTTTCTTTCACTGATTTTATCGACATAACCACTTTCTTTTATCCGCGCTCAACAGATAACCATTAAAACGTATAACACGCCAGAGTTTTACCGCAAAAATTTGAACACAATTCAATGAATATATAAATTTTTCACAAAATGTGATTTAAATATTGCCAATCTCATAATTTAACAGCTACCATGTTGAACAATTGTTTTTTAAATAGATAAATGTTCATTTTGTTTGCCTCCGCACCTGCATGTAAGAGGATGCCGCGATGTTACATAACAACACCGCAGTACCACCGCTATTAGAAGTCAGTGGCATCAGTAAGCAATTTTCCGGCGTAATGGTACTGAAACATATTGATTTTACTCTGTTTCCAGGGCAGATACAGGCTCTGTTAGGGGGTAATGGTGCGGGCAAATCAACACTGATGAAGATTATTGCTGGTCTCGAACAGCCGGATAAAGGCACGCTCAAGATTAGCGGTCATCATGTTAGCCATCTTAATCCCACTAAAGCCCACCAATTCGGTATTTATCTGATACCACAAGAACCACTGTTATTTCCGAATTTGTCTGTACAGGAAAACATCCTGTTTCGTTTGCCAAAGCATCAGGTAGATAAGTCTAAAATGAAACAGCTACTGGCATTACTTGGCTGTCAATTAGATCTACATGTCAGTGCTGGCAGCCTTAATGTTGCCGATCAACAACTGGTCGAAATTATGCGTGGCCTGATGCGTAATTCGAAAATCTTAATCCTTGATGAACCTACCGCCTCCCTAACACCAGTAGAAACCGAACGCTTATTTGCCCAGCTCCGTGAGCTACAACAGCAAGGTGTCGGCATCATTTTTATTTCCCACAAAATCCCTGAAATTTACCAACTAGCAGATCAGGTCAGTGTCATGCGTGACGGCACTATTGCCTTAAGTGGCAAAATCCGCGATTACACAACGGATGACATTATTCAGGCTATTACACCGGCCGCAAAAGATCAGCCATTAAATGGCACCCCAAAATTGGGTCTGGATCTTAGCAATAACCAGCACCAGACAGTACCTGATCGACCAATACTGACAGTCACCAAGCTAAGCGGTGAGGGTTTCAGCAATATCTCATTCTCAGTGAAACCGGGTGAAATTCTTGGTTTGGCCGGGGTTGTTGGTGCTGGCCGTACAGAACTGGCTGAAACACTTTATGGCCTGCGCCCTGCGGTATCCGGCGAAATTAAGTTAAAACAACATACTGTTAATGGGCTAAAAACGGCTCAACGTCTGGCCCAAGGTTTGGTTTATTTGCCGGAAGATCGACAGTCATCAGGATTATTTCTGGATTCATCACTCGGCTGGAATATCTGCTCACTAACCCACAACCGCAATACATTCTGGATACGCCCTGCCTATGATACAGCGGTACTTGAACGCTATTGCCAAATCCTAAATATCAAATTCAGCCATATCAACCAACCAATTAAAACGCTGTCCGGTGGTAATCAACAAAAAATTCTGATTGCTAAATGTCTGGAAGCTCACCCCGCCGTCCTGATTATTGATGAACCTACACGTGGTGTGGATGTCGCGGCACGCAATGATATTTACCAACTGATTCGTCATATCGCCCAACAGCAAGTGGCCATTATTTTTATTTCATCGGATCTGGATGAAGTGGTTCGAATCGCTGATCGGGTATTAGTCATGCATCAGGGAGAAATCAATGGCGAGCTAACTAAGCAACAGATGGATGTTGACACCATTATGCATATCGCTTTCGGCGAACATAAACCACAACAGGCGACATCATGTTGAAACTTATCCAGAATAACCGCGAAATTACCGCATTGATTGCCATTCTCTGCCTGTTTGGCTTACTCAGTGTTATCGACCACCAGTACTTTAGCTTACAAACTGTCACCCTCGTTTTTAGCAGTGCGCAGATCCTTATCTTGCTTGCAATGGGGGCAACACTGGTCATGCTGACTCGCAATATTGATGTCTCTGTCGGCTCGATTGCTGGCTTATGCGCGGTCATTATGGGAATGTCACTGAATGCCGGCTTTAGCCTGTCCGTTTCCTGCCTGTTGACTCTTCTGCTCGGCATGTGTGCCGGATTCTTCAATGGTGCGCTGGTCACCTGGTTGAAAATTCCCGCGATCGTTACCACCCTCGGCACGTTGGGGCTTTACCGTGGGCTGATGTTATTGCTTACTGACGGTAAATGGATCGAAGGCTTACCAAACGAATTAAAGCGCCTTTCCGCACCTTTATGGCTCAATATCTCACCTATCGGTTGGCTGTTAATGATCCTGATATTAGCAATGGCGTGGATACTAGCAAAAACCCCATTTGGCCGAAGCTTTTACGCCACAGGAGACAACCTGCAAGGTGCTCGTCAACTGGGCGTTCGTACAGATAGCATTCAAATTATCGCCTTCTCCGTGAATGGTGTCATGGCAGCACTGGCCGGAATTGTTTTTGCTTCCCAAATTGGTTTTATCCCAAATCAGACCGGCAGTGGGCTGGAAATGAGAGCTATCGCCGCTTGTGTGCTAGGCGGCGTCAGTCTGCTTGGCGGCACCGGTACAGTGATCGGCGCTATTTTAGGCGCATTTTTCCTGACGCAGATAAACAGCGGATTAGTACTGCTAAAACTCCCTGCCTGGTGGAACGATTTTATTGCCGGATTTGTTCTGCTGGCGGTGTTGATTTTTGATGGACGCCTTCGTTGTGCCATCGAAAAAAATATCCGCCAACAAAAATATGCCCGTTTCCTCAAAAATGACAAAAGTAATCAGGTGACATAATGAATATCGGTCAACGTTATGGCTGGGAATTGGCCTTAGCCGCATTACTGATTATTGAAATACTGCTGTTTGGCATAGCAAACCCGCGCATGCTGGATATCAATATATTGTTGCTGAGTACCAGTGATTTTATCTGTATCGGGATTGTGGCCTTGCCACTGACTATGGTTATTGTCAGTGGGGGTATCGATATTTCATTTGGCTCAACCATTGGTCTGTGCGCGATATCACTCGGAGTAATGAATCAGGCCGGTATTCCAATGGCCGCCGCTATTCCTTTGACACTACTGGTCGGTGCAATATGTGGAATAATCAATGCGGCACTCATTTTATATACCGGCATTAACCCACTGGTTATCACACTCGGTACCTTATATCTGTTCGGTGGCAGTGCCCTGCTGCTTTCCGGCATCTCCGGTGCAACCGGTTACGAAGGTATTGGTGGCTTTCCACCCGCATTGACTGATTTTGCCAATTTGACTTTGTTTGGCCTACCGATGCCATTGATGCTATTTCTACTCTGTGTCCTTATTTGCTGGCTGTTCATGCATCGTACCCACAGTGGACGCAATATTTTTCTGATTGGACAAAGCAGTAAAGTTGCCCGTTACGCGGCAATTCCTGTTGCCCGAACCCTATATCTTCTCTATTCCCTGACCGGCATAGCTTCTGCTATTGCCGCCATTGTATTAGTTTCTTATTTTGGATCAGCGCGCTCCGACCTTGGCGCGTCATTTCTGATGCCAGCCATCACCGCGGTAGTATTGGGCGGAGCCAATATTTACGGGGGTTCAGGTTCAATTATCGGTACCGCGCTGGCTATATTATTAATTGGTTATTTACAACAGGGGTTACAAATGGCCGGCGTCCCCAGTCAGGTATCCAGTGCCCTTGCCGGTGCCCTGTTAATTATTGCCGTGGTAGGACGTTCCATCAGCTTGCACCACCACCAAATCCGTGACTGGATACAACGATGGCGAAATCAGAGATTGTCTTCATAAACCTACAGATTGAATTTTATGACATTACAGTCCCTCTGAAACCCAACAATATGGAGAGAGTAATGAAAACCCTAATCCTGAAAAAACTGGCTCTAATTAGCCTGTTAAGTCTGGCTTGCGCCTCTTGGGTACACGCCGCCGAAAGAATCGCTTTCATCCCTAAACTGGTCGGTGTCGGCTTTTTTACCAGTGGCGGCCAAGGTGCGGTAGCCGCCGGGAAAGCCTTGGGTGTCAATGTGACCTATGATGGGCCAACTGAACCCAGTGTTGCCGGGCAAGTTCAGCTTATCAACAACTTTGTGAACCAAGGCTATAACGCTATTGTGGTCTCTGCGGTTTCACCGGATGGCCTGTGCCCCGCGTTGAAACGCGCCATGCAACGGGGAGTGAAAATCCTGACTTGGGATTCAGACACTTCACCGGAATGCCGTTCAATTTATATTAACCAAGGAACACCAAACCAACTGGGCGGAATGCTGGTGGATATGGCTGCCAATCAGGTGCAAAAAAAGCAAGCCAAGGTCGCGTTTTTCTACTCCAGCCCAACGGTCACTGACCAGAACCAATGGGTAAAAGAAGCTAAAGATAAAATTGCCGCGGAACATCCAGGTTGGGAGATTGTTACCACCCAGTTTGGTTATAACGATGCAACCAAATCCTTACAAACCGCAGAAGGGATCTTAAAAGCCTGGAGTGATCTGGACGCCATTATTGCCCCGGATGCCAATGCCCTGCCAGCCGCGGCACAAGCAGCAGAAAATCTGAAACGACAAGATGTTGCAATCGTGGGTTTCAGCACCCCCAATGTCATGCGCCCTTATGTTGAACGCGGAACCGTCAAGCAATTCGGGCTATGGGATGTGGTTAATCAAGGCAAAATTTCAATCCATGTCGCCAATGAATTACTCAAGAAAGGTGATTTAAATGTCGGTGATAAACTAGATATTCCCGATATTGGCATGGTTGAAGTTGTACCAAACCGCGTTCAGGGTTACCGCTATGAAGCTAAAGGAAACGGTATTGTTGTTCTGCCTGAACGGGTCATTTTCACCAAAGACAATATCAATCAATACGATTTCTAATACGACTGTCCAGCAATCTCTACCATGCAGGGTTGCTGGACCAATGTAAGTGAGTTAGGAGAAAAAAAATGGCAGATTTAGATGATATTAAAGATGGTAAAGATTTTGGTATTGATATCCCGCAGAAGAACAGCCTGTTTGAACTGAAAGGCTGCGGAGCGCTGGATTGGGGAATGCAATCACGACTTTCACGCATTTTTAATCCCAAAACCAATCGAACGGTGATGTTGGCTTTCGACCACGGTTATTTTCAGGGGCCAACAACCGGGCTTGAACGCATCGATATCAATATTGCTCCGCTGTTTCCCCATACCGATGTCTTGATGTGTACCCGCGGTATTCTGCGTAGTCAGGTTCCACCCGCGACCAACAAACCCGTGGTCTTGCGGGCTTCCGGTGCCAACTCGATTCTGACGGAGCTGTCCAATGAGGCGGTCGCGGTTGCGATGGAAGATGCTTTGCGCCTGAATGTCTGTGCAGTAGCCGCTCAGGTCTATATCGGCTCTGAATATGAGCATCAATCAATTAAGAATATTATCAAATTAGTCGATCAGGGAATGCGTTACGGTATGCCAACAATGGCAGTCACCGGCGTTGGGAAAGATATGGTTCGGGATCAGCGCTATTTTTCTCTGGCGACGCGCATTGCGGCCGAGATGGGCGCACAAATCATTAAAACTTATTATGTCGATACTGGCTTTGAGCGTATTGCCAGCGGATGTCCGGTTCCTATTGTGATTGCCGGTGGTAAAAAGTTACCAGAAAAAGAAGCTCTGGAGATGTGTTACCAGGCTATTGATCAAGGGGCTGCCGGTGTTGATATGGGACGTAATATTTTCCAATCCGAAGCACCGGTTGCCATGTTAAAAGCGGTTCAAGCAATCGTACACCAGAATGAGAATGCCAGCAAAGCTTACGAGTTATTTTTAAGTGAAAAACAATAAGGAGAATCGAGATGCACGTAACTTTGGTTGAAATTAATGTTAAGCAAGACAAATTAGACGAATTTATTGAAGTTTTTCGCCTCAATCATCTGGGATCAATTAAAGAAGCAGGCAATTTACGTTTTGATGTATTACGGGATGAAAATATCCCTACCCGCTTTTATATTTATGAAGCCTATGTTGATGAAAACGCGGCTAACACACACAAGCAAACCCCTCATTATCTGAAATGTGTTGAACAACTTGAATCTCTGATATCTGAGCCAAGGAAAAAGAGATCGTTTATTGGTGTGATGCCAGAAATAAAATAAATATACCCGTTATCTTTCAAGTTGCCTCTTTGTTGGCTACACTCACCCCGGTCACATAGTTATCTATGCTGCCGGGGATTCTCCCCCTTGCCGTCGCGATCCATCTTGAAATCCATTGGGTATAAAACGCTTCAATATAACGATAAAATACAACTTCGTTTAAATCACTAAATTATCCGGGACAGAATATTCTGCCCGAGGGTTTTGTTCTCGTATCACTCTTAATATTTCACAACCAAGAACAACATTGCTTCCATTAGGTATATCAGTAAAATCAATCAACAATAAATTCATATAAAGATTGAAGATCAACAAAATTAAAATCTTTCCCTAAAGCGCTCGGCAATCTTTTCAAGCTCGTCCATTAACTCAATGTCTCTATCAGTTCCCACTATGTCATTAGGTTCATTGTGATTCCAGTGCTTAATAATCGCAATTAACAAATAGGTATTTTGGTCAAAGAACCCAAAACAGTAAACTAGAACATAACCGCTCGTTCGTCTAAATTGCACCAACTTGAGTGAAAAACCACTTTCTCTGTAATGCAAGTGTTGCAACTCAAGGTAAGAACGGTTATTCGTGAACTTATAGGGAACATCCCGACCAAAGGTAATGGGCAAACCTTTTCCTTCTTTGTAGGCTTTGAAGTCATCAACCAAGGCTTTGGTTTTCTGTTCACCCAAAGCATCTTTCAAATTACTGTATGTAAATATTCTTACCACCGTTAATTTCCCTTTTTCTTGATCAGCGACTCCGCCATTTTATCTGCAACTTTTTTCATCTCACTTTCATTAAGGTGAAAATTGCCGGTAGCTGAAAGTACTCCTTGTTCATCAAACTCGCAAATCACTAATGGCTTGCCTTGCCCCCTCTTTGAAGAAATTTGTATGCTTTTTATGACCATTCTTCGTAGTCTCCAGTGGAGCCGTGTTTGAGTTTCGTTGCCATCTCAGTAGCAATCTGATTCATATCCAAACCTTCACCAGTAAAATTAGCTGGAATGTTTTTTAACTCAGTTGTCCCTCGTTGAGCAAACTCAACAAAATTAATAATCTCTTCATACATATGTGCAGGTACAGCATAGAACTGGATCTGATTGTTTGATGAAACAGCAATAGCATCTCCTTGTGCTTCCGCCAAGGCAGCGCCAGGATTGGATTTGAACTTGCTTATCGGTATGGTGTAACCACACATAACCTTCTGTAACATATAGAATACCTCCACTTTACACTGCCATATATAGTTCCAAATTCAGCTCTAAGTATAGAGCTATATTTGGAGACTACCAACATTTTGTTGGTTGTAGACAACAACCTATCAGCGTCTAGCGAGCAATCCGCTCCTACACTTTTTAGTTACCGTTTACTCTGAATATACATACATATTAATTAAACACTCGCCTATAGTGCAGTTATTAGTCCTGATGAATCATTATAAAGCAGCCATATATTGCCGTTTGCAAAATGAATTTATTGACTTACAGAATGCTTACAACAAACTTTATCTTCCAAGAATAACGCTGCATTCTTCCTGTCTATTAATAAAATCAACCAACAATAATTCCCAACAGAATCTCTCAAAGTCAAAATCTGTATTACTGAATGTCGTGTTAATAATACCGATATCGCCAATAAACAATTGCTTTAAAACCAACCAAAAAGATTGACTTTTAATCAAATTTCGCTATTTTTGAGGAATGGAAAGAGCCTTGATTAGCATTCTCCTCTTTGATACTAACTTAGGATATTTCAAAATGCTCTCCAAACAGGCAAGCATACTTATGTTTTACCTTCTTGGCAGCATGGCGAAAGTTAGAAGAAAAAGAGACGAGTCTGACAACCAAACTACTTTCTTATCTACATCATTCATACCAATGACATAGGAGTACATATATTTTGGCTGACTTAATCTATCTGACAATAAAAGGGAAAAATCAGGGACTAATCTCTGCGGGTTGTTCATCAATTGACTCGATTGGTAATAAATGCCAAGTTAACCATCAAGATGAAATTCTAGTTTACGGTTTGAGCCACTCAATGTTACGTAAGAAAAACGTTAAACATCAACCGGTGATAATTAGAAAACCCATTGATAAATCAACGCCTCTGTTAGGTGTTGCAATTTCCAATAATGAAGTAATGGATTGTTTTATTAACCATTATCGGACAAGTTTAAATGGAGGATTAGAATTATATTTTAATTTAAAGCTAATCGGAGCTCAAATATTGGAATACAGTGTACTCCATCCTAACTCTTTAGAAAATAATGACCAGCAACCTCAAGAAACTCTATCGTTAATATATAAAAGTATAACGTGGAACCATATTATCGCAGGGACCGGCGGTTATAGTATATGGGAAGATACGGTATATTAACTTCCAATAAGATACCACCTCCCAAACGGGAGGTATTTATACCCGTCATCTTTCAAGCTGCCTCTTTGTTGGCTGCACTCGTTCACCCCAGTCACATAGTTATCTATGCTCCCGGGGATTCACTCCCTTGCCGTCGCGATGCATCTTGAAATCCATAAGGTATAGATAAACTTCACTCTATAATCCATTAAATAAATATCAATTCTTTTCTTTTTCTTTTTCTTTTTCTTTTTCTTTTTCTTCACTATAAGGTTTACCCATAGTAAGAAGACAAGAATATGCAATTGCAAAAAACAAAGCACCAAACCGGATTGATCTATAATCATAAATACTAAAATAATGTGGAAATATATATACCAGTACACCACCATTTACAGCAATATTATGCTGAACAGTATTAACAACCACAAAAAATAACAGTAAAAAGCACCGTTCGAATATAACCCCTTACATATTCCATCAACTTAAAAAGTACAATAAGCACGAAAATAGATAATTGCGTAATAAATAATTACAAAAAAGACATTATAATAGGATAACGTCACATCATCATTCATTTTTTTTACCATTATTTCCGCTTTGCTTTTCTTCCTCCTCACTATAAGATTTACTCACAGGCATTAGAAAACAATATGCAATCAGAAAAAACAAAGCACCAAACCGGATTGATCTATAATCATAAATACTAAAATAATGTGGGAATATATATATCAGAATACCACCATTTGCCAAAATATTATATTGAACAGCATTAACAATCAAAAGAAAAATAGAAAAAATCACCTCTCGGATATGGGTCTTTAAATACCCCCTTAGCTTAAGAAGTATAATAAACATGAAAATAGAAGTTGCGTAATAAATAATTACAAAAAAGACATTGTAATAGGATAACGTCACATCATCATTCATTTTTTTCACCATTATTTCCACTTTGCTTTTCTCTTTCCTCACGATAAAATTTGCTCACAGGCATCAGACAGCAATATACAATAAAGAAAAACAAAGCACCAAACCGGATTGATCTATAATCGTAAATACTAAAATAATGTGGGAATATATATATCAGAACACCGCCATTTAATAAAATATTATATTGGATAACAGTAAAAACCAAAATAATAACAGTAAAAACAACCGCTTGAATATAAATTTTTACGTACCCCCTAAACTTAAAAAGTACAATAAACACGAAAATAGACATTGCGTAATAAATAATTACAAAAAAGACATTGTAATAGGATAACGTCACGTCATTATTCATTTTTTTCACCATTAGAAATCGAATAAATACCAAAACTAGTCACAAGATCACCAGTAATCTCAGCAAGCAAAGGTATTTTCCCCATCTCCTGCCACCCTCTGATGTAATCAGTTTTTATATACCGAAATAAACGAAACGTTCCGGGCCTCACAATAGATCTTGCCATTCCGTACCCAGACAACGCCAGATCTACATAGCCGTAAACTCTATCACCATCAGCTCCACTATAACCAAGCGTTTTAGCTGCATCACGATAAACATCCCTTACCGGACCTGAAACCTCTTTCCTTAATAACAGGTAATACCCATTCTCATAAACATTATTTCCTCCCTGTATCAGTAGAGGTACACCAAAACCGGCACAAGCTGCGCCAAGAGAGGCCACACACACGCCAAGACCAGCAAAGATTTGAGAACCACCGCTAACAAAACCAATTCCTTTCAAAGTTAAATTGATTGTTTCATCCTCTTCTTCTTTTTTTTCTTTTTGAACAATCATATATATCTGGCTATCATTCATTAACAGGTCAAATTCCTGTCTCTTTAGGTTATCTATTTCATCTTGCAGGATTGCAATACCACCATCAACAGATAAGCAATTTGTACCTATCTCATGATTAACCGTTCTGATGAGTTCATTTATTTCAAAAAGGAAACGACTTCCGCTTCTAACATCAGAAAGATATCTAAAATTAAGCCTGGATGATATCTCATGTAATTCTTTAATTTTGAGATCTAAATAATGCCAACTCTGTCTTGATGAAAATACCATGTTAAACCTCTATAACTCGTTAATTTTGACTCATGCGATCCCCAAACAATGTGATAACCATTCCATGATCCTGTCCAAAAGAACATTGTAAGCCCTTAACCTTAGAATGCTGATTCTAAACTCCAATGGATAACCGTTATATAAAAAGGTCCTCATCCACGGCTGAATCAGATAGCTATGATTTGGTCCCACATGATCCTAATTCCTGACAATACCTATTAAGGCACTCCAATATCGAGAAATACTTTTCCATAGCGAATACCCAAATTATCTGGGCCATACAATATCTTTCACTACTTCTACCAAACCCATTAAATCACAACAATAGAACAACAAACAGTCTTTTTTCCCCGAATATTCTATTTCCTAAACACTAACCATTATTCAAACCTAATTTTTCTCTAAACGCTATCTATTATTCAAACCTAACCATTCCCTGCTATATGCTATTATTTTCTTCCTTACACGATTAGAGTTTCATTTGAAATAACATTTTCCACATCGGCTTAATGCCAAAATCAATAATATCAGTCAGGCAATGTCTCTTATGCTCAGGCATAGTGCTCTCAATTGGAGGATACAATGCACAATGATAAAACTGACGCCTACGTCAAACGATTCAATCAGGTATTTAATTATACCCGTCATCTTTCAAGTTGCCTCTTTGTTGGCTGCGCTCACTCACCCCGGTCACATAGTTATCTATGCTCCCGGGGCTTCGCTCCCTTGCCGCCGCGATGCATCTTGAAATCCATAGGGTATATATTGAGCGCCATTTGGATGAGCCGCTCACATTGGAACAACTGAGTGAGGTAGCGAATTTTTCGCGTTATCACTTTCACCGACAGTTTGCCAATTACTGCGGTATACCGGTAGGACGCTATATCCAATTAATGCGATTAAAGCGTGCTTCCTACCGTTTGGCATTCAATCCGCTAGAAAAAATCATCGATATTGCGTTGGACGCAGGTTTTCAAAACCCGGAATCATTCAGCCGGGCCTTCAAACAGTCATTTGGTCTGACACCAAGCCAGTTCCGTAAACAACCGGCTTGGATAAATTGGTATCAGCGCATTCCTAAGCACATATTTTACGGCACGTTATTAACAGTTTGCCCAAAACCTCGAAAGAACGGTGCGGTCGTATTAGAGGATGGCCGCCAGCCATCCTCCAACATTTCATCAATAAGAACGTACAACCTCATTAATTTTTACTCAGATTAATTTAGATAACTCTTTTTGGACTATTCGCATTTTTTTTATAAACAATAATTTCATCAAAATCGTTATTACGTGTCAGCCACAGAGAAAGTGCTTTCAGCGAATCAGGGGTAAATTCATCACAGCGAGCGGTTATCTCCTCCGGTGTCAACCAGCATACATCATCAATTTCCGCTTCCTGTAAAGCAAACGGACCATGACTGATGCAACTGAATAATGCGCCACAAATACGGCAATCCTCTGCTTCATAATAAAAACTACCATGTTCTGCAAAAGGCACACCGGCAATACCCAACTCTTCTTCTGCTTCGCGCCGGGCAGAATCCAGCATATTTTCACCCGCCATCACAACACCACCTGCGGTCGCGTCCAACTTTCCCGGATAAAAATCTTTAGTTACTGTACGATGTTGAACCAAAATCTTTCCCATACCGTTGTGAACGACAATATAAGTCGCACGGTGTCGTAAACATTGGGCACGCATTTGCCGACGCGTAGCCTGAGCAATGACTTCATTATTTTCATTAACGATATCAATCCACTCAACACTCGCTACATTCTCTTGATTCTCTTGTTCCATCTTCAAAAACCTTTTTTATTAGCAGAAAATTGCAAATCTACAAGATGTTTATTTTAATCAAAACAACCAAATCGATAGGGACTCTACGAAGTTATTCGTTTCGGACAACTCATGCAACCTTTTCGCTAAACTTGAAATAAAACTGCAACGAAACTGTAGTCCGATAAGATTTTTACGGGTCATGATAACAGGGTTAATGGCTTTATCTTATCAACCCTGCAAATTAGAAAAGAGAATCTCAACCATCATCCGCCCAATATTCCTCATTATGGCGGCATTATTTTCTAGCGATCTATTGTTTG
>NZ_JAJAFZ010000088.1:0-13837 GCF_025384895.1 Photorhabdus kayaii | reverse complement strand
AATTTATCCTGCATTAAATCTGACTTTTCTTGCTCTCTTATGTATTTCTGGATTGTGGCTTCATTGAGCCCCACCGTACTTACATAGTATCCTTCTGACCAGAACTTCCTGTTGCCAAATTTGTATTTTAAATTCGCATGCTTATCAAATATCATCAACGAACTTTTGCCTTTTAAATATCCCATAAAACTCGACACACTGATTTTCGGTGGGATACTCACGAGCATATGGACATGATCTGACATTAAATGGCCTTCAATGATTTCAACTCCTTTGTACTTACAAAGGTCTCGTAATATTTCACCTATGCTTGTACGGATACGGGCAAAAATGACTTTTCGTCTGTATTTCGGCGAAAAAACGATATGGTATTTGCACAGCCACTTTGTATGTGCTGAGCTTTGTGCTTTAATCCCCATAAACACCTTTCCTTATTTCAGTTACGTATATTAGCTTGAACATCTATAGCGTAACGGAAAGGTGTTTTTCTTGGTATAACCTCGGGTCTCCACCCGCATAGCGGGTGGTTTTATGTTTAAGCAGCTGACGCTACTTAAACTGGCTAAAGCCATAAATACGAAAAAGGCCGCAACAAAGTGCGGCCTTTACAATTGTTATTTAAATTTTCATTTCTATCGGTACGTAATAGCAGATGCTGCAAGAGCCAAATGAAATAAGCCCCGATAAGAATATTGGGGCTTATTAGCTTTAGCGCTTATTCGCAACTTTAACTGATTAGTACACTACCATAGCTTTTTGCGTACGCGTAAGCTTTTTGTGCTCTCGTATTTCATCATCCATTTCTAACTTAATATCGAGCATAGCCAGACATCCCTGTACAAAACTTTCTCCCTTTTGTAACCGGGAACGCACTTCAATATCCGATACTTCAAGTAAACGCGCTATAGACCGTTTGGAA
Source organism: Photorhabdus kayaii (assembly GCF_025384895.1). Lineage (NCBI taxonomy): Bacteria > Pseudomonadati > Pseudomonadota > Gammaproteobacteria > Enterobacterales > Morganellaceae > Photorhabdus > Photorhabdus kayaii. Next base: position 12,918 of record NZ_JAJAFZ010000088.1, on the reverse strand, counting down.
AGCCCTAAAGCGTAGTACATAAATAAAACTTCAATTTCTTCAGACTTATCTACCGTTTGCAGCTTTGCTATACAAGCATCAATGATCAAGCCGTCGTTATCACAGCAGTTTTCTTACGCACGCTAACCAAAAAAATAACCTAACGAGAAGTAATATTGATCTTGGTTATGAACTCTTATTCTTACACCATGAAATAAAAAGATTCAGTGTTCCTCCCCAAAAAATACCATCAAGAATGCCGCTCAATAACCCGAAGAATAAATTATAATGTAATGAGTATAGCAATATTGGGTAAATATTCAATAAAGCCATCATAAGAAACTTACTTACAAAAGTAATCATGATCACTATCAATATCAAAGGCGTACCTGGGCGAATAATTAAGTTGCTGTTAGTTTTTTTTCTTAATCGTGGTTGTGATCTCCATAGTATCCAACCAATAGTAGTACCGAAAATCAGACCGATTCCCATCATCACCAGTGATAAATTTGAGAAGTAGGTTTCCGTGAGAACACTATGTATTCCCCAAACTAAAAATACGGTAGGCAGCAAGAAAATGCGCCCTATACTCATTTCACGGTCTGAAAGAGCTTTAATGCCTCTTATGACAAGAAATACAAGCAGAATCCAGACCCATATAGGTGTGTCTTTTATAATAGTGATGTATTGTGGCATGTTGTCACTCATTAGTTTTTTTGTATGAGAAGTTTATCATTAAGGTGATTTTGCTTTCTTTCTGTAATAATCCCTCATTATTTAGGGTAAATATTTAGATACAAGCATGGTGAAAACAATAGTGCTTAAAGATAGTAAGCGGGAATGCTACTTTGATGTAAAAATGTAACCTATGATCCCATTTATTACAAGAACAAAAAGCCATATTAATGTTATATTTTATAAATTTTATAAAAAACAACATGATTGAACTTATCTTCTGAAAGCGAATCTCACGACTATGCAATCGTGAATAGCTTTTTTATGATTAAATTGGCTATAGCAATAATAGATAAAATTGTGTAACAGAAACTTGCAGGATAGTCAGAAATTAATGAAATCCAATCGAAACAATCGCTAATAAAAATAAATATAAAATTTGATAAATCTCATAAAGTTATCGGTTCATACGATGAAATAAGATGACGATTAATTACGATTAGAAAGGCTAAAAGCAAACCCCAAATTGTAAATTTTGTTTCTATGTTTAATGAAGTAAACATCATATAAGAATAGAGATTCCAGAGAATCAGAGAGATAAAAAATTTTAACAAATTATTCATGGCAGTGCCTACAAGAAGGAAAAACTGCCATTAGTATGACGTTCACCATTTTCATCACAGATAAAAAAATTACCTAACATTCCTTCACTATCAGTTTTGAGTGATACTGTATAATTATGATCAGGTCTTACCGCTTTCAGGAATTTGACTTTGTGTAATTTAATGATATCAGTCTTACTTTCATTCCTTTTACACAGAGAGAAAACAAGATCTATAAGTAATGAGCCGGGGCAAACAGGTTGTCTCGGAAAATGTTCTTGAAACAAATAATGACCTGAATTCAAATGGAAACCATAACAGTGGTTGCTGATAGGCCAGACTTCCCATAGGGAAATAGCAGAGTTTTCAATGGAAATCTCAGCGAAAGGCGTCTTTGATAATTCTACTTCACTGACGATAATGCTGGCTTGCGCAACAATTTTTTCTCTAGATCCTCCACTATAAACTCGGCAGTTAACACGGAAAGTGTTATAGATTCGCTCAAGTCCCCCTTCCACGATCATCTTATTGCCACATGATGCCACCTTACAGGAAAAATGTTCAATCATAACAGGAAGAAAACGCTGCTGCATTTTAGCTGAAAACTGTGAGGATACATAACGAACCGCAAACTGATTTAAGGCTTCAATCAACAGACTAATGGCACTGTGATTTTGATGCCCTTGCCAACTTGAAAGTAGTGCAACACTGGTTGCCATGTCTCTCTTTGGTTCAATACTCAAAGGTAAGCATATTGCAAGAAATTGTGTTTCCATGTTGCACCTTATAACCAGTGTTTCGGAAGTTCTTTGTATTTTTCACGCAATTCCTTCGAACTCATACCAAATGCATGTGCATTGAAACGTTGTCTATAATGACTCAATAGGATAGGTGCTCGACAAACAAAGAAAGCAAGTACGGCAATATAGGGATCAACCTGTCTCTGACTGAGTACACAGCCTAATAAATAATCTACATTAGCGTTTAATCCACAATAAGAGGTAATGGTATTAGCGAGTATTTTATAAGGAGTAAATATATCATTATATTGAGAAAAAAATGCATCAACACGCGTATCTCGTGGCATAACTGGATGGCCGAAGCCCGGATAGGGTTTAGTGGCACAATAGTTATGCATGGCACTCTTGATATTCCCTCGTTTTAAACGAGAAGATAAAGCGTTAAGTTTTTTCGTAACGAGTTGACAAGCACCTAAATGTGACGGACCGGCTGCACATAAAGCCCCTATTAAGGCATAATTAACACTGTTTTTAGTACTGGCAATAAATCTTACTGTCGCGGTGGTTGGTGTAACTATACCGAATCCACCTAATAACAGCGACATCATAAAACTGCTATCAATAGTATTATCAGTACAATCACTAAGTGACGTCAGAAACCATTGACTAAATGCGCGGCAATTTGTTAGTTGTGGAAGAGGAGGGGTGTACTCTTTGCGTCTTGCAAGTTCAATTAGCCACGGTAACAACAGTATTACCATCAAATCAGATTGATCTTCTGTAATTGATTGTTCGGTAAGAAAAGACTGATCTATTTCTACTTGCATTAGTAGTATGATGAAGCGCTGTAAGGAAGATAATTCTTGGTTGCAGGGTAACAATTGGTGCATTTTTTGAATCCTTACTACACACGCACTGTTTTGTAATACTGTGCTGGCTTTCATTACCAGACTATCCATTTCTTCAAGTGATAAAGTATCACCGCTTAGAGAAAACCAAGTATTTTGTAAGTAGTGATAATTTTTCGCTAAGGTTAAAATGTTTTTCTGGCGAATATATAGAATGTTTTTTTCAATGTCATAGTAATCAATTGAGTTATTTTCCATGTTGTTCTCCATTGAGTGCAGGAAACCGATAAAGTCTCAAATTCATGTCGTTGCGCTCTTTGGTAGCAAACAAATAGTGTTCAAAACTTGTTGAACCTCTAAATTGAGAGTGATAAAGAAAATGAGGGATTCGCTCGATTACATTTACAATATCAATAGCTGAATTGAGAATGGCAGCATAAACGTTTCCTTTGTTTACGATAGACGATGAGAGCAGAATCAGATCAATGCCAGCATAGTTAAAATTCTCTCCAGCTTCAGTGATAAACGTTGCTCGTTCAACAGCCACTCCTTTATGGTGCCGCCAGTTTTCAAATACTTCCCGAGCTGACTCAATAGCATCTTTGTCGTAATCAATTGCAGTGACCTTGGCATTTGTATATTTCATCCACATCAGAATCGATGCAGGCATGGGGCCACAGCCAATATGACATATATGCTTAGGTGATTGTTCTAATAATTCTCTTTCGTCGAAATATAATGAGCGATAATGCTCAGTATAGAATTTTAGATTTTCACTTAAAGTAGATACTTCATTCCCGGTTAGTGTTTTTTTTCCACACATAAAACTGGCAATAATTGTTTCATGATTTTTCTCATCGAGAATAATTTTATTATCCAATTTTGAAAGTAATTGCTCCTGATTATGGCTAAATTTACGATATAAATCAGGATGATTTCTTTTAACAAACAAAAGATCATCACGTATTTGTTTTACTATAAGATCAAACTCTGGTAGTAATCCAGATTGTTTTTTTATAGGGTAACCTATTGCCTGATTTATTTTATCTATTATGTCATTTAACATAATTTAATATCCTTTTGTCTATTATTAAAATAGGCTTTCCCCTTAATAAAAGGGGAAAGCTTTCCTGCCTAATTTGTGTTATCCCTCCCCACTCCATGAGGAAAATTTATACAAATTAAGGTTCGTATCGTAACGTTCTTTAGTCGCTAACTGATAACGTTCAAAACCTTTCGGACGGTAGAATTCTAAGCTATAAAAGTACCTAGGTGTCCTTTCAATGATGCTCACTGTATCCTTATCTGAATTAAGAATGGCAGAAAAAACGCCTTCTTTGTTTAAGATAGCCCTGGAAATGATAATCAGATCCATACCCGCATAATTGAAATTTTCTCCTTTTGTGGCAACAAATGTTGCTCGGTCAGCAGAGATTTGTTTAGGCCGTCTCCAGGTTTCAAATACCGCACGGGCTGACTCAACAGAATATTTGTCATGGTCAATTGCTGTTATGTGTGCATCAGTATATTTCAACCACATTAGAACTGATGAAGGCATTGGTCCGCATCCAACATGACAGACATATTTAGGGTGGGAAAGAACATTCTTCAATAAGTCTTTCTCATCAAAATATAATGAACGGTTACGCTCAATATAGTAATTTTTCATTTTATCTACGGCTGAAGCTTCATCTCCAGAGAATGGCAACGTCCCAGTCATATAGTCAGCAATCATCATTTCCCAATTTTTACTATATGCTAGTGCTTTATTATCTAAAACTGACAGCAGCTGTGACTGAATTTCACAAAATCTATTATATTGACTAGGGTCATACTTTTTTACATCTAGAAGGTCATCACGTATTTTTGTGGTAAGCTCATTAAATTTTGGTGATAACGAGTATTTCTCTATTGGATAATTTATTGCTTCATTTATCTTATTTATTATATCATCAAACATGATTTAACTCCGATTATCTATGATTAACAAATGCTTTCCTCGTGGAGATAGAGAAAAGTCGTTATAGTCTGTTTTAATTAAACAAACATTTCCTCGCTTTCTACTATAAACTTCAGCTAACTCTGGTATATTTCGTATTTCTTCTTCTAGGCTATCTAAATCAACTTTATCATTTTCTTTAGACAAAACTTTTATCATGAGACATTCTTTACCCTTATTATCAGAAGATAATTCAATTTGTATTTTAGCATCGGGTAATTTATTGACAATAAGGCGTGTTATTTTTTTACAATTAACAACATTCCCCATGAAGTTAAATTCATCTATATGACGTCTGATATCAGTTAAGAGCAGATTCTCGTTTCTATAACTGATTTTTGCATTATCACCAGTAGGGTATCGGATCAAACGATATGACGCTGTGTGATCCAATGAAGTAACTAACAACCCAAACTTATTATCATATTCAAAAAAGAAGTCCTCTTTAAAGAGAATATATTGATCATGATTCTCAGTAGAAAGTCCCAGAAAACCACACTCAGACAACCCATACAGTCCAATAATTTTTAAATCATTCCCTAATATATCCAGAATATATTTTTCCTGGTCTTTTCGAAGGGATTCACCAGTGAAAACTATCTTTTTTATTGATAATGAAATATCAAAATACTTCATTGCCTCAATAAATTGAATAATTGAGGCAGGCACACCAAATAATACGGAAAGACCAACTTCTACGAGAAAATGAAAATGTTTTTTATCTAAGAGTCTAATATCTCCGATTGGAATTACATTGGCATGACAGTATTTTGCTATTTCACAGGCAGAGTAGTGTAATGATGAGAACAAATTAATCGTAAACAGATTACCTACTACGTCCTGGCAAGTAAAAACTTGTTGTTTTTTTAGCCTGACAATAAGATTATGTTCACTATTGGAAGCTGAATTTTTACTCACTTTGAAAGCAGTCCGTACAGCCTTCATTGTTCCTGTGGTTCCGCTGGTTGTGCCTATCAAGGCAGGAAAAGAAGCCGCTTCTATCGGTGTATTCACAGGTAAAAGTATTTGCTTGTTTACAGGCACTATACTGCAAAATTCTTGATAATCAGAAAAATAGAGTTGTGTTATTGTTGCCAGACGTTCCCGTTCACTCTGGAATAGTTGTGAATTGTCATAATTTTTCATATTACACCTTCTTTTTTATAAGAATTTCACAACCTAAAGCACCTATCCCGGTTCCTTTTTTCACATGGTATTCAATGTTTTTCATCTGGCATGAGGATAGTAGTGACTGAATTTGTTCTAACATATATTTCTCATCGATACTCATATTGGGAACACCACATTTTTCTCGCTCTTCGTTAAATAACTTAATGGCTTTTTCATCTGCATCAGCCAATGGTTCATGAATAATGGCAATCCCACCTTTATCCAATACACGACATATTTCCTGTAAACCTTTTTGGGGTTCTGACCAATGATGAATAATTGACCTTCCATAAACTAATGAGAATATCTGTTCATTAAATGGTAATGCACTGGCACTACCTTCATACACGGTTATTTTCGATTGTAACGCGTGTTTTTTTATTTTCTCCCTACAGAAAGTAACCATACGTAAATCAAGATCAATTCCGTTTAAGTGGTAATGGATAAGTTCTGGAGCATCTAATAAATTAAAAAGCATATGGCCTGTCCCCATGCCCACATCCAATAAACTATTTTTTTCTGAGGTGATAGTTGCCATCTCTTCAAGAAGGCGTTTTCTAAGATAGAAGTTCCATATTGAAGTTCCTACAATTGCAAAATTTTCGTATTGCTCAGGAGTTAAAGCAACAAATAAATCTTTCATTATTCATGTCCTTATAGTGTATGAATAGAAAATAAAATCACCTAATCTAATGCATTATTGTGATGTTTGTCTATGTGATTGAAATTAGGTTTTACCTATAAACATGACTTACCACATGACGCATATTTAATTTATTTTTTAATTTAAATACTTTTATATTTCAATATCTGAAAATAAATAATTTTTCGAAAACATTAGGGCGCTTATGTAGATACTATTGTTACACTAACGAATTACTATCATCTAAGACAGAAACAAGAGAGTCATTCATTAACGTAACCGCAATTATTGAACCATCAATCTCGTAATAAGTACAGTGTATTTTTGGAATTTTAAGTTTAATTTCACTCCCAACATAAATAAATGTGCACAGTTGATCATCGAATTTTTCCAACACATAATCGTCAATATTAAAGGTAAATGGCTGAAAATAAAATAATGCTTTATAGATACTTTCCATACAGCAAAAAACAACTGTTGATAAGTAAATTTTATCTGTATTTGGGTTTAAATAACTCTCATATTTTCGTAGATAATCAATCATAAAATGGCGTACTTTTCTATGATAATAAAGATACTCAATATCAACACCAATATAGCCAACTTCCGGTATATGACTTAAGAGCAGTGCAGTAAGCTGCTTACCATGACTGACACTGTAATAGCTGTTAACAGCAGCATAATCAGTACTAAAAAGCTCTTTTAATAAGATTAAACTATATTGCTTAGCAAATTCTCGTTGGCGTATAGTATTACTGGCTTGGCTCATAAAAGAAGGTAACTTTATAGGGTAATGTTTTTTTTCATTTAGCAAAGTATTTTCAGTATATGAAAACAAGCAAAGAAACAGATTTGATTTTAAATTAATAAAAACCCTTATCATTTTACCCCCGATGATATGAATTTTATTTTACCTGTATTAGTTGTAGGAATAAAGGGGATAGTATTTACTATAAAGTCGTAACGGTGCCAAGACTGTAATAGCAAATTCTTTATATTACTAACCATTTCTTTTTCCACAGTTGATTCGATATTTATCTCAATGAAACCTTCAGAGTTTTTGCTAAAGTAGTGACGGACGTAACCAAGTTCCTGCATAATTTGATTAGATATTTCTTTTTCAGGGAAAAATTTTCCATTAATTTTAAACTCGTTCACAGTACGTGAAATCCAATAATAACAATCGTCACTATCTTTTTCGAAGAGATCACCAGAGTTAAACCATCCATCATTATGTAAGAGAGTCAGGTTACTATCGACATACCCATCGGCAGAATATGGTGTTTGATAGTACATTTGACTAAAGCCAGTTGTAAAATCAGTGTTTTTTTTCAATTGAATTTGAATTTCGTCAGATATAACAAAACCTGGAGCGACCACGCTATTACGGCTTCTTTTTTCGATATCACTGGTCGTTTCAAATTTATGGCAAAATAAACGAGGACCAGATTCAGTCTGACCAAAATTGTTCCATAATACATCACAACAATTCATTATTTGTGTCGCTTGAAAGGTAAGTAAACAATCTGATGCATTTAGAACAGTTGCTAACCGTGTACGGCTTTCAGTTAGTACTTTACTTAGTGGAAGCATCAAATCACCAATCAAGGGCAGGGTATTGATAGAATAAAAATGGATTATCTCATTAATACTGCTCAATCGATAGTGTTCGAATATTAATCCTCCTTCTGAAATTAGAGTGCTTAACATAGTAGATAGCCCATACATATACTGTACAGGAAAAATACACAGGGTATTATTGTCAGAAGTTATCTTCAGATAACACCGGACTTTTTCAGCATTCTCGGTAAGTCTAATTTCCTTGTATTGCATCAGCTTGGGCTTACCGGTTGTCCCAGAAGTCATAAAGTAAAAATAGGCATATGGAAACGGAGTAAAATCGTATGTAGATCTGATATAATTTGAACCAGAACAATGAGAAGTAAGGACAATCTTCTTATTTATAGGGATTCTTGCTTGACATGCTGGATTCATTACGTAAGCAGCAATATTATCCTCTTTTACCAACATTTGGACTGTGGTGATATCACGGATATTCACAATCATCGCTTTTAGTTTAAGTGCAGAAGCAAGGAAATAATAGAGCATTCCTTCTAAGTTGTTTCTGATTAGAAAAACGAATAGCGCTTCTCGATTAGTCTTATAATGAGCAGAGTGAATGAAGATCTGTGTGATACCACTTTGCACCATTGCCGTAAAATCGGCACCATTATAACTTTCATTTTTAACTTTAACGCGCCAATTGTTCTGTAATAAAGATACGATAGTTAACATATCAATTATTCTCAATAATGTTAGGGTTGCCGAGTACTAAGCTGGCTGCACTACCACCCATACCAAATGAATTTTTTATCGCATAATGCAAAGGCATATAAGTATGTTGTCTAACTAGCGAGATATGTTCCGGCAATTGGGAATCTGGTTCATCAAGGTTTAAAATACCGGGTAAGAAATTATGCTGAAATGCTACAATAACAGTAAGTATTTCCATAGCTCCAGCTGTCGCGATCAGATGACCATGATTTGATTTGGTTGCAATAATTGCCGGCTGATGTTCACCAAATACTCTGGAAATAGCCCGGGATTCATGAAGATCATTTTGTACCGTTGATGTACCGTGAGCACTAACAAAATCGATATGACTCTTAGCAATCTTCGCATCTTTCAGTGCCCTTTCCATCGAAAGCCTCATTTCTAGTTCATCATGGTGTGGAGCCACTATATTTTCAGCGCACAAGGAACTGCCATATCCCAGTAACCGCACCAGTGATATTCCTTGGCGTGCTCGAACGGCTGATTCTTTTTCAATAACAAATAAAACTGCACCTTCTGCTAATACAAAACCACTACGATTGCGATCAAAGGGACGTGACAGTTGTGAACCCGTATAACGATTATCAGTCGTAATGACCCCCATCCCTTCTAAGCGTGCCACATTTAATGGAGTAACCTTAGCAGAAACCCCTCCTGTGATAGCCGCCTTTATCTGGCCTCTCTGGATAGCACGCATAGCCAATCCAATACTTTGCGTTGAAGCTGAACAAAGTCCAAGATGAGCAAAACTGGTGCCAGTGTACGGAATAATATTATGAATAGATTTAAGAATGGCACCGCATTCTAGGTCGAATAATTCTCTGACTTTAAAATGTTCAATTGATGCTTTGATACGATTTTCTCTAGTGGCATTCAGTGGTAGTTTTTTAGTAAATTCAATACACTGATCTATATCCATAGCAGGTTCATCTGTGCCAATTATACAACCTATTTCATTGGATGAATAATAATCCATTAACCTTATCTGACGGGAAAGTTCAATAGCTGCTTTTTCTGCATAGAAAAGCTCACCATTACGGAAATGTTTTTTCTTTGGCCACTGAAGTAATTCATTCCCTTCATCGGGTATGCCAGCATAAGATGAACTCAGAGAGTGATGGTCAAATTTTTTAATAGGCTTAACTCCACTGATATTATTTTTCAAATTTAAATATATATCTTCCAATTTATTACCGAGTGGAGTGATTGCACTATATAAACTAATACACAACGGGTCGAAAGGTAGATTTTTATCCATTTTCACGTCACTTTTTAGTTAAAAAAACACATCCCAAACCGTAATTTATTCCTGTGCCATTTAACAATAATCTACAGCCATTAGGAATTTCCGGGTCATTCAGGCAACATAGAATATCAAGGATATTGTTTAGCCTACCAGTATAACCTGTAATTAACTTGTAATTCATAACTTTTGCATCTGGAAATATCTTTTCTATTGAATTATACTCAGCTTCTTTTTGTTCTAAAATCCCATTATCATAACTGATTATTATATCGGGAGTACCGTGTTTCTTTTTTTGTTCGATAAAAATATTTTTCCAATCTTCATGTGTGTATTTTACTTTCGGGGCATAATGAATAATAATGGAAATTATTTCAGCTAGTGCTTCATGCGGATCATGATCCAAATGGAGAATAACACTACCCCAGCTAGGAATAATACCTGAGTTCATTGACGTATTTTCACGAATTTCACCAAATTTACCAAACACGGTTAAGATATCAGAACTTAACATATTTGCGCTATTTATAATTAATACTCCTTGCTTAACATCATTATGAATAATGTCTTCTTTGGCCATTTTTAAAGCACTCATGCCACTTAATGATGCGGAACGCAAAGGAATTCCCTCTTCATGATTAGAGAGTATCTTGGAAATATGATAAAGAGGATTAGTCGGCAATAAGCGAAGCATTTCCAATGGGTTATCTAACTTATTAAAATAAGATAGATTTTTCCAAAAATCATCAGCCCCTTTATGAACAACCTCTTTCAACGTATTCAAATTATGTTCCTCACTATCACAAGCTGAGTAAAGTCTTGCTTTTGATAAAAATTTAAGATTGGTTTTTTTCCCCAGATCAGCTAATGCATTGATTGATAATTTAGATATAGTATTTAATACAGCCCGATCTTCTCGTTTAATCAATGTAGGATCACTGATAGAAATTTTAGATTCAGAATAAATATTTACTAATGGAAAATTTCTAGCCGTTTTAGATTTATAGGTCATTAATGAAAGTAAATCTGTACTACTTTTAGCATACTGATGATAAACACCATAATTTTTAATATATGATCTTCTCATATTTTATTCCTAGTTTTGTAGAGAATGAACTAATTTTTGATTTATATAATAAATAGTGAAGTATTTGTATAATTCTTTAAACTCTATTTCAAAATCATTAATTACAGCCTTATTGGAAAATTTTAGTTGTCTGTTTAGATGGGAAATCCCTTCGGATGTCCATTTTTTATCTTTAAATGAATAGTTTTCTTCCAGTGTAGCCATTTTATTTATAGGCCATAAGGTATCAGGGGTAATGTCAATATTAAGATTTTTCTTCAACTCAAAAGAAAAATCAATAAAATCGATAGATGTCATATCATAATCTAAGAACAATGACTTATTTACATCTATTTTTGTATCTTCACTAATGTACATAACGTCTTTGAATACTTTTTCTATCACAGAAATATACATATTATATTAACCTCTCACCGTTTCCTAATGTTAACGTGATACCTGTAGTAGTTATTTGGTTATTAATAAAAGAGTTTATAGTATTAACAATGTCTTGTGGTAAAAGTAGTTGACGGGTGGGGATGTTTTTTTCAATGTCACGTAAAGTGATACCTTTTTTATCACAATATTCTTTCAACATATGTGTTTTTATATAACCGGGGCTAAGGCATAAAGTTCGTATGTTAAATCTTGCAAACTCTAATGCTATATTCGACATATATCGCTCCATAGCCATTTTTGTTGCTCCATAGACACTATTACCAATATTTGTCTTGTGAGCAGCCACGGAACTAATATAAATAAATTTTGCTTCTGATTCTTTGTATAATTTCATGTTTTTAGCAATAACATTAAAAATAAGTGTAGCAGAAATAAAATTTATCCAGGTGATGTTTTTTATAGTATCTGGATCTAAATCATCACACAGTTTAGCTGGGTTAATCCCTGCACAATAAATTGTTACATTAATTTTTTCGCTCTCAATAAGTTGACAGAATTCAGTGACTCGTTCTTCGTTCATTAAATTAAGTTGTACTGGCTTTACGCGATCACCATATTTTTCTTCTATATTTTTTACTTTTTCGTCTCCTTTCCACCAAGTAAACATAATATCATAACCTTGTTTAATTAGATCATTAATTACCGCCTCCCCTATTTCTGAAGTGCCAGCCAAAATTAGTGCCGAACGTTTATTTGTTAATTTCAATTCACTATCAACAATAAATTTCATAATAAAATCCCATCAAAATAGAATAGTAATTTACTTTATCGGAACGTTATTTCCCATAATCAGTTACATTTTTCTTTATCAATCACATTGGTTGACTTTTATATTATTATTCTTATGTTATCATTTTTATGAGTAATTACTTTAGATGGTTCTGTCGCATTAGCGAAACATCAGGTGAGTTCCACTAATGTGACAGAACCACAAAATGCGACCTCTACAATTATTATTTAGATTTTCACTTCTATCGGTACGTAATAGCAGATGCTGCAAGAGCCGAATCATAACCACCCGCATAGCGGGTGGTTTGCTCTAGCCCTATAAGGGCATATTACCGACTGCGCCTAAATGACGCCCTTTCTCTTCGTTCAAGATAAGTGTCTTTGCTTCTTTGGCTTACCCCTTGAAGGCAGGGCGCGAGCATACTTTTTTA
>NZ_JAJAFZ010000087.1:0-14158 GCF_025384895.1 Photorhabdus kayaii | reverse complement strand
TTTGGGGAGTTACAGAGCGAGTGGCTTAAACAATACACGCATTTTACTCACGGTATTCCCCGTAGTCACTGTATTGCTAATATTATCAAAATGATAGAGCAAGATGCACTGGTTGAAGCCTTTTATGCCTGGATCAACCAGCGTCGGGTCAGGGCAGGAAAAAGTCTTATCGCCATTGATGGAAAAACCCTGAGAGGAACCTGTAAGGGGACATTATTTGAAGCCCTGCATGTGGTCAGTGCTTATGATGTTGAATCCGGTGTAGCCCTATACCATCAGGCAGCCGAAAGCAAAGCATACTTGTTGAGTAATGTTCGCCACAGAGCTTCCCGGAGAGGAATAGTTTCATTCATCATATAAGGCTACCTGTGTATAAGTCCTTAGGACTTATACACAGGTAGGTGTAGAAAGTCAAATAATTATTTTCCTTGATGCTCATCTAATTCCATGAAATTATGGATAATATTAAATATCTTGACAAATAAGTTGGTATTTATACAATGACGTCCTAAGGACGTCATTGTATAAATACTAATATGCTATTTTTAATACTGTCGGGTTGTCAATGCTAGCCCGCAGAACGGAGCAACAGTAAATCCTTAAACCACTTACTAGCAAATATTTGCTTGGATAAAGAAGAAAATTATGGAAGGTAAATTACAATCACTTTTCCTACACCTAAAAAATAAGACAGATTGAACATGAAACATAACGTGGAGAAATCATATTCAATCTGCCATCTGACTAATCTCGTACAGACTTGATTGGTATATCTTACTCATTATTATTACTCATTGAATAATTTATTCTAAAAACAATTCCAACTCCCTTTTAAAAGTTCGTCAATCTAATGTAAGTCCACTGGATAGAAATGCTAAATTTACGCACCAGATCATTTTGGTCATTAAGCTCATTGAAAATCGCATAGTCGAGTACACTGATTTTCCAAACAAATACTATGGGAATACCCTAAAATCCACATCATACCGCTTTTACCTCAAAGATATTTCTTAAAAGTACTCATCATCACAGTAATAGCAATCCCTAATAGGAGAGCTGCGGGTAACAATAATAAATTGGGATACACAGCCGATGGCCAGGAGAGATATAACAGACAGGGTACACAAAACGCCGGTTTCACAAACCGTTTGGCGTGATGATAGACAAAACTCGACTCATAAGCAGCACCATAACGTCTCAAGTCACGTCGACTTAGCCCTTCAACAACAGCAACACCTATAACCATCACAAACAATGGCAAAGACAACACCAGAATAGTGAGCCGGATAATAAAGGTTACGGTCACATATACCGTTGCCAGCAGGTACTTCCGCAAACTTTCCGCCAGTAATACACTCCAATCGCTCAACTCTCTCACCATCTCATAGTGGCTCCGAGCTTGTACTGTATGCTGTTGGTTAATCCAGTCCAGTGCACCACTGTCTACAAACACCCACTGATAACTCCATTTTAACCCGATACTGAGCGTAGTCGCGGGCTCTGATAACAGTAAGCTGCGGGTAAATTCTTTAGACAACCAACCGCTTTCCGTGATCATCACTTGCTGGCTGTGTCTCTCTCCCTGTTCCGTCCAGAAAAAGGCTATCCCAAGGTATTCAATCACCAAACTAAAAAACAACGATACCAGCAGGAAGCCAATGAGCATCCATGGCATATCCCACAGGACCGTTTTTAACGGACCTGATTTTTTCGCTGGCATCTGCTGCGATTTAGTGTTCTGTTGCGTCATCGTCAGCTTCCCCATCAGGCGTCAGCAACGCTGGATTTAACATCACATTGAAATCAATCTGACTGTCACTTGGCATTGATCCCGCTGACCACCAGGATTCACTGGTACGGTAATGTTTACGCATATCATCAGCGATTTTTTGCAGACTTATCGGCATCAGGTCATCATCATCGGCTGCTGGCAACGGCATGCGGATCTTCCATAACCGCCCCCCTTCAAGCAGAGCAAATGCCTGACCTTTCGGCAAGTTAATCACTTCGGCAGGCGTAATTAACGGCGTTCTGATCGTGCTAACCCGATCCTGAGTATTAGAGGTAAAATGACCGCCTTGCTCTGGACTGGAAATATCGGTAATCCCGGAGACCAAAGTTTTAGTGTACACTTCCACCTCTGGCAATTGACGGGTTAGCAGCTCGGCGGTGTTATTTTCCCTGACCCGCAGCATAACCAGAGTATTAAAATTTCCTGTTACCTGCGCCGCTTTAGCACTGCTGCCAATACGTGCTTCAATATCAGACAAAGTCTGGGTGTAAGCGGTTACCTCTATCCCGGCACCACCACCCTTGTTAATCAGCGGGATAAATTCATCGCCCATCAGCTCATTGAATTCATCACAATGTAAGCTAATGGGGAGTTTTCTCGTTTTACCTTCTGGTAAACCGTCATCCAGACCAAATTTGTAAATGTGACCCGCAACAGAAACTAAGTCCGCGAACATGGAATTACCCACTGCCGAAGCGACTTCTGCATCCGACAAAGCATCCAGTCCTACATAGACAATACCTTTCTTACGTATGACCTGTTGCCAGTCAAAGATGGGACGCTGATCGTTCATATCCGTGTAATCTGGTGCCAGCAGTGCAGCTGTTTTCCCCGTGGTCAGCTTTTCCAGTAATGGCAACAGGGATGCCACAATTTTGTCAAAATAGGTGCGATCATAGCGAACCGCACTGCGCAACCCGTCCAGTATCGGATCGTAGAGTTTTTTCCCCGCTTCTGAGCTTAGTGCCATTTCAATCGCCCAGATTTTCACTGCATTCGTCTGCCCCTGCATATTGCGTGGCAAATCGTCTTCCGTCAGCAGACCCAGACTTTTCTCTACCTGCTCCCATAACACAGGCAGGCATTGCCTGATAATTTTTTCAGCATAAGTTTCATACAGTTCGCCAATATTGGTGACATAACGTAATATCAGGGTGTAATCTGGTCGCTGCCCCAGAGCCACCAAAGCACGAGTAACGATATTGACAAAACGCCAGGCAAACTCACGAAAAGCGGCACTGTTACCCGCCCCACTCAATTGTCCTGCTATACGAGAAGCGACTTCTGAAACCCGACCAAAACGCCCAACAGCATTGTAGCGAGCACTAATATCCGGCCAGCCCAGATGAAACACCTGGAACTCATCTTCCCGCCCGGCACGATGCGCTTCCGCCCACATGCGTTTTAGCAGGTCTGCATCCCCTTTCGGATCAAACACAATCGTGATATTACCCCGCCGGATATCCTGCGTGATGAGTAACTCTGCCAGCCGGGTCTTACCAACACGGGTTGTACCGAGGACCAACATGTGCCCGACCCGCTCACGCAAATCCATTGACACATTGACTTCATCCGGTTCAATGCCATGCAATGCTGGATTGCCCCCCACCGGCGGCAATGGCCTCACCGGGTTCCACGGGGAATCACGTTGCGTCAGACGACATAAAGAGGGCAATGGGTACTCAAACCGCTGCTCAAATGCCCTCGCTAATTGATAATACCGGGAAGGTTGAACATAACGTTCGACTTCCGGGCGCAGGGTATCCAGAAATCGTTGTGTATGTTTTTGTTGCCAAAGAAACCCTTTCCCCAGAAACAATCTCTGATGACTGACGGGTACCTGGTGGCTGGCCATCACATAACGGGGCAATCGCCGGATATTGCGCCGGTAGTTCAGTATATGTAACCCCTGCCGGAATCGGAGACCTGATAACATGCCAAAACCTGCCGCCATGACATAACTGACCGATGGTGACAATGCCACAGCCCACGGCGCTACGATACAGACACCGGCGGCAACCGCCGAAACAACAGCGGTATTCAACTCAACAGCCGGACGTAACCGTGCTTCAATCACATAACGATCGCTCATCTAGCCCGCCATAACACCACAATTGCCAACAACAATCCCAACAAAAGCACCGGGAAACTGTATGGCAACATCAGTTCGGATAGTATAGGGTGACGGGGCCACATCAACGCACCTGCTGAGTTAAACCGATATCGGTTATCAACACTGGGTAATGCCGCAAATTCAACCGCCGGGCCAAATCACTGCCGGAAGCGGGGGCTAATACTAATCCCTCTGCAAGCTGACGCAGTTCATCCAGTTGTGCTTTATCCCGCACACTGACCAGCAACCCCACCGCCTGCTTTTTCCGAAGGCCAACCAAATTTTCCTTCAACCACTGTTTTGACCGGGCATCATCCCCAATCATGAACAACGCTCCCATTCCTGGCAATTGCAACGGACGAGCGTCAACAGGTCCGGGAGACAATTCCGGCGTTTCCACCGGTAAAATGCCCCCTTCGGTCAAATCTGGCGGGGTCGCCTCCGTATTTGAAGAAGTCGTCGGTTCATTGTCCTGAGCGTTAATGGCATCAAAATACGCTGCTGTAGATTGTCCACCTAAATCAGCCACAATAGTCAGTGCAGCCTGAGAACAGGGCGTCAATATCATCATCATTAAAAATAAACGGCAGCGATAACGGATTAAGTTATGGATTAACATCTTCTTTATTTTTCCTTCGGTTCAATCCAGGTCTGTGTCGTATTAACTACAGCAATATTGGTGGACAAAACAGGATATCGGGTCTCTAGCGTACTCAGTTTACGTGCGACGATTTTCCGATACTTACTCGCGGGTTGACCGCCAGCGGGATGGTGATAACAGCCTGCCGCATTCAACCAACTACCCGGATTGGATTGATAACAGGTTTTCAGAATACGAGCTGCCACATGAAGATTAGTATAGGGGTCCAAGGCATCCCAATAAGAACGAAAATAATGGCCGTTCCAGCCTAAATTCACTTGAGTAATCCCCACATCAATACGTTTGAGGGGTACGCTGCGCATAAATCCCTGCAACGCCTGCCAGACCGCTTGTCGGGTTGCATAACGATAACCTTTTCCAGCCACATTGAGCGTCCACGGCCAGGGGCGTTCATGTTTCTCCTGTGGCAAACGTTTTGCCGATTCAGCCAGTGCCAACGCATAAAGCACTTCAGCAGGTACGCCATGCACCCGCGCAATCTGCTGGTACCCAGGCGGGACGACCTGTTTTACCGCCGCGGCCATACCTTCTGTCACCCAAAAGAGGCTGCCCGCAACAACGAGACTCAAAATGCCACCACACGCCATCCGTCATTCTCATGTTGTAGTACGACCGGCATTTTCCCCTGACCAAATTGTCGCCAGCGCCCTTTGTCATGATTAAGCGTGATTTTTCGGCTACGGACTTTTTCTGATGGAATATGATGTTTACCTGCCCAGGTACGTAAAACATCATCGTTGCTTTCGCTATCTACCAGGTAAATATCCACCTCACGGTCAGCGGACAAGGCAGCAGCCAGCCGGGCATCACAAGCCGCGCAATCCTCTTTCACAAATAACGCCAGCCGCCCTTGATTACCCTGTGCGATTCCGTCCCCCTTCCCTAAATTAACCGGCAAAATATTCGGCGCCAGACGCTTCCAAGCCGCATCCACCGCCCGCTGGAACGCCAGTTCCTTTTCAGTACGAACATATTCCTGCCTAACCCACAGTTCGGCATAACGTTGACGCTCCTGTACTGTTTCTGCCTCAATGCCCAATGCACTCAACGGATCGAGCCCAGGAGACTGAATGCCCCGTTGCCCCTGCATCAATTGCTGATAACGCTGAAACTCTGCTTCTGTCAGCCCCCACATTTGCGCCTGAATACGGTGGTTTTCAGCCTGCGTGACCTGTTGCTGAGTCGCTTTCATTCCCGTTTCTGTCTGTTCAGAGATAGCAACCTGTGCTGCCGAAGCTGACAGAGACATAACAACGCCAATCAGCACCACCCCCTTCCTCTGGCTGAAAAAATCTTTTCTCATCATTACCCTCCATTGACTGACAGGGTTTGACGATGCCCTTGTACCTGGAACAAAGCCTGATGATCGGAGATACTGACCAACGTCCATTCAAATGCACTTTCACCCGGGGTCAGTAAGCGCATTTGAGATATTTGAGAATGAGGATCTGTGTCTCGTGGAATAATAACGGCATAAACTTGTTCTCCCCGACGTTCAATACCAGAAAGCATGAAAGGAGCCACTATCCGTTTCTTTGTTCGAAGAATTTCCCGATCAGGTGTGCCCGCTTTTTTACCCGCATGCTTTTCCTGCTGAGATTTCCACGTGATTAATGCGTCAACGCGCATTTCCTGCTGTTTCACGGTATTTTTCAATACACTTACTGCTTCGGTAAGATCCTGATGCGCACGGCTTAAATCAGCCACTGACTGTACCAGCGGTTTCTGTTGGTCGTTGACGGATCTCTGTTGCGCTATCAATGCCTGATGAAACCGGTCATTTTGCATTTGCCAGTCCTGACAGGAGATAAAGCCGGTATCCGCTTTATCAAGCCGTTCGTGCAGATTTTGCACCTCATCAGGCAAATGCCGGAATGATCCATTTCGCATCAATGACTGAAATTCCACTAACTGATGATGTTGCTGCCGTACCACGAATGCCAGCAATGCGATGCTGACAATAACAAGCAATATTGACAGATATCTCAGACATTTTTTTAGCAACAACCTGGGTTGGGTCTTTTGAGAAACCGCCTGCCGCAAGCTGTCAATTTCAGCTTCAGACGTCGGCGACAGAGGAGGGATTTCAGTTGTCATACACAACATCCTTGTTTGTTTTATTTAGCGCTGTGCTTGGCGTACTTTTAGTATTATCGGGTTGCTTGACAAAACAACCGACACAGAAATGCGACTTATTCAGGTCGTGATTAGAGTCTAATCATATGATTACCCGATACAGGGAAGCATACTGGGCAAAACCAGAGAGGATGACGATAAAAAATTCAACATGAAAAAATGAAAATTACACTCCAATATAGAGCATAAAATCTGTGGGGCACTACATTGGCGTTTATGCCGCTATGGCTAATGTAGAACCATCAACCATATTCCAACTAGCTCATTAATTTTGATGCTGGGATACCAACGTTCAAATTGTGCCTTTTAGCTCGCCATTCAGAACGGCCATCCGAGGGGAGCATTTAAATGATTGCCCCACGGTTTTTTATGCTTTCATTAGTCAGTCCTGAATAATTTCCTCGATGTCCTGATCGTCGAGTTCAACCTTGCGCTCAACAAATCCCTCACCCTTATAATATTTAACTGGAAATACAGTCCTCATAATTTGTTACCCCTCTGATTTAAATTAGCTTACAGGTTAATTTTCATTGCCATTTATTAGCCTATACACTAATATAATTATAAAAGAGAGGCCATATGTTTAACGTAGTTTATCACCCGGAAGCTAGGGAAGAAGCCACGGCATTGCCCGTGAGGATTCGGGTTAAATTTGACCGACTTATCGGTAAGCTTGAATCTGACGCGCGATTATTGCGGGAACCGGACACTAAGCCCCTGGGCGATGGACTTTTTGAGATCCGCACGATGGGAACGGACATAGCCAGAGGTATCTGGGTATATCATAAAGGCAATACAATCATCATGCTCCGGGTTTTCATCAAAAAGTCACAGAAAACGCCAGCGAAAGAAATCGAACTCGCCAAAAAGCGGTTAGCGGAGGTACTTAATTAATGAAACTGGTAAGTCATAAAGAACTGCATAACGAGTGGATGCAGGATGACAAATATCGTGCTGCATGGCATGAGGAAGAACGCAAGGAGAAGCTCAGAGAGCTGCTTGCAGAATGGCGCAAACATGACAATCTGACAAAAGCTCAGGTCGCTGAACGGATGGGGGTTACACCTCCGGTTATTTCCCGCATGGAAAATAACATCACGAAAGCCAGCATCGATACGCTGACCCGTTATGCTCACGCCTGTGGTATTAAAAAGCCTGTCATCGTCCTCTACTGAATAGCCAATTAATGCTAATGTATGCATACATTAGCATTAATTAAGAAAAAATTATAACTTTTATAAAGTTCTACAGGAAATTCAATATATTGGAGAGCATAAAAATCTGTGGGGCAGTCGTTTAAATGCTTTCCACATCAGAATTAATGAGCTAGCCGGAGTACGGTTGATGGTTCTACATTAGCCATAGCAGCATAAACACCAATGTAGTGCCCCACACAATTTCATGCTCCCGTATCTGAGCAGGCCGCATCAAATGAGAACGAAACAGAATATCCCTGTCTGCCCGCAAAAATGCCCCCTCAAGTTCGCGAACAAATGCCGCATGAAAACACCGGGTCCGGCTTCGCGTCAGACGCCCTATCCTGTCAGTCGGGGACAGATGAATGATATAATACCGTTTTTTTCTGTGTCGGAAACCCGAACAGATAAATCCCCGCCAGGGCGTTAATCTACTCACCAGTGCAAAACAAGGACAACACAACACCACCAAAATAAAAATCAGATATACGCACATGTTACGTTTTTATTTACAGCAGGTAATGACATAGGCTGATTCGCTGCGTTGGTGACCCACAAATTTAAGTCCCGCCGCATAATATCCAGGCTTACATCGGTGTTCAGCGAAATCACGTCCGCCCCAGTTTCCATCCTGATAACATTGATTCTGCTGCAAGGTGGTCTCCGCTTTTGTCCACAGACCGGACTGGCAGGACAGTATGGCGCCTTTGCTGTCGCGGCTAACCAATCCGTTGGGTAAACAGGCCGTACCCGCCACAGCCACTTTATCAAGTTGTAAAAACTCCCCTGTTGACAGACGACCATCAGCCCGGAGGGTGCCGCCTTTGATTTGCCCCTGCGTATAAATGCTTTTATTATTGACGCTGCGAAGCCAATTACTGTCCGACATCATCCAACCACCACCATAAGTTTCATTTAACCAGCCTTTATTCTTTGTCGTCACAATCCAGCCATCGTGGCTACGAATATCCCCCTGAAACTGGCCGGCATTCGCCCGGATATCGCCACTAAAATATCCAGCCTGTGCATTCACGGTAGCCGTATTGTTCAGGTTGTTGCCTCCCATGTTAATGTCAGTATGCATTTTGTTCAGCTCCGGACGACCGGGGACAGCAAAACGGTACAATCGGTCACTCTCCTCACGAGCAGTAGATAACTCATCTGCGCTCAATAACACGGCCAGGTGACCTTCACCACTGTTTATCCCAAAATCCTTTAAAGGCACGGTCCATGTACTCATTGCGCCGGTAGCCGTCTTTCCATCCCGAATATATCCCCCCAATCCGGTAGAGATATCCATCGATATCAGGCGCAGGGCTTTATAAGGTAATTGGCTCCCTTCTTGTGTCACCACCATTGCCTGCAATAGTGCCGGATCCTGGGTATTGCGCACTACAGCGGTCTGATAGCGCTGTCCTGAACTGTTGGTGTCTTTGAATCCGGATGGCAACAGCCCAGTTTTTCTCAACATATCCGGGGTGATCATCACCGGTTGGGTTGTCGTTGCTGAATTTCGCAACCTACCATAATAACGGCCAATATAAGCTTTCGACGCGGCACTGAAACGACTGCTTTGCGCCGCCATGACCTGCCAGGACTTCATCTGTCAGATAATCGTTGTAAATGCGGGTTCCCAACGCCGACAGTACCAGCAATATCATGAGTCCGGCAGCTGTGCCCAGCATCATGTATCCCCTATCCGGCTCTGGCCCCCTGCTGCTGCCACAACACCCCTTTCTTTCTGTCACTATTAGATTACCCATATTGGCTGATATAATCGTTCCAACAACATGACCACACTCCCCAAGCTAAGCCAAGGTCCCAGCGGCCCGCCTTTCGTACCTTGATGAGGTAATTGTGCCAAATGCCACAGCACGAAACCGGATAAACCAATCAAGCAACCTATCAGTGCCGGTAACCCTGTCAGCCAGGCACACAGTGCCCCCATCAGCCAGACATCCCCCATTCCCAGTACTTCACATTGAGAGTACCGGTTCATCAGCTCACGTAACACTCCCGTCCCAGCAAGCATAAGCACCGTAGCCAAAAGAGTTATTGATACTGACGGCAACGAAATATTGATCAATACACCGGACACCAGACAAGCCAATGTAAACTGACGAGGAAGCCAGCCACTCAAAACATCCATAACCGATAATTGCAGCAAAAAACTCAGCAGCAACAGTGCGGCTATCCGCTCCATCAGCGGCGCTGGTGATAACAACATCAATGTGCCCGACACCACGTACAAACAGATAGCTATTCGTGGTGCCGGATGCACTGAACACATCAACAGACCGTATTCCTGCAAAAATTTACTCACCGGACTAAGCAGCACGCATCCGATGACAAATAACGTCATCATAACCAGAGGGGTATATTCTGTAGGAAAGCTAACCGCAATCAGTGTCTTCATTTAACCATTAATCGTAAAGATCAGTTTATTGGTCCCGGTACGACCGTTGTTCCTTGTGCATGCTGTACTGGCACTTTCCAGTGTCACCTTGCCATCAGCGTGATGAGTATTATTAATAGTGATCTCTGACGCACTTCCTCCCCGGCTCATCCCAGTCGCCAGTGAAACACAGGCAGACTGAGGGACTCTCTCGTAAGTTACCGTGAATCCATTATTAAATCCCCCCGTGCTGCTCGGTCCGACCTTTACCTGACCACCCCAGATATTCCACAGCGTGGCATTACCGACAGTCGTATCTCCGCGAACCGTCATACTCTTCGGTACGCCACCCAACTGAATCAGGACGCCGGTCATCTTGTCTGCATGACTAAATTCATACCCGCCGCTGCCTTTCATTAACCCCTGAGTACTGGAGATGACAGTTTGCAGATTCGTTGTTTCCACAACCGCATCCTTGCGGTCATACAACATATAAATGCCCCCCAAAACTACAGTAATCACGGCAATCACAACCAGAGCGACCGCGCCATTTTCCAAAATAGCCCAACCCCGTTCAGGGGAACGGACCATTCGGTCTTGTTTCTGTATCATCATGTACTGCATTGATTTATTCCTTATATAAAGGGTTCTTTACGGAGAAAATCGTTAAAAGGAGGTTTAATTTAAAGGGGTTACGGCATGATGTTAGCCATGTTCTGTATTTCCATAACGGCCAGCAGGATCAACATAAATGTCCCGACAACCAGCAACAGGGAACACAACATGACCAAATTGGCCCGCCTGTTCACCCGAACAATGGTTTGGTCCAGCCACCGCTCACCATAGCGTCCAATCATCTCAGGAGTACCATCACCTTCCGTCAGCAATGACAGAAAATTCACCGCTTCCTTTGACGGAAAGTCATAGCCACAGTGATGCAATGCCCGGCCAAAGTGATCCCCTTCGCGGACACAGTCAGCAATAGACTCCAGACGAATCTGTAACCAGGGAGATGCAAAGCGTTGCAGGATAATTAACGCATCCAGCGTCTGAACCTGAGCACGCAAAAGGGAAGCCATGTTCAGTAAAAAAATGGCACCCTGAATATCGCTATAGACCGACCAGGGGATAAAATGATCCGCTATGCGGCGCAGACGGTTGACCCACCGCGGTAGCGAATACGCCACGCCCACAATAAAAGAGAGCAGTAAGACACCACACCACAGAAAAGCATGCTCAAAGAATGTCGCCACCCCGTTCAGCCATGCCAGCACACCCTGCCAGTTTTCCGGATCGGCAATATTTTTTAGCGTTGGTACCAATTCTGTTGCGGTGATCACCAGTAATCCCGCCATCAGTAGCACCAACAGCAAGGGATAAATCATCATTCTGAGCGACACCATCAGAATACGCTGACGGCAACCTATCAGTGTCATGGCCTGACTCAACGCTTCAGGCAAATGACCGCTGCGCATACCCGCACTAATTAACGCCGCCTCTTCTACCGGTCCCCAAACAGCCAGCACATGTTCCAAGGTATTCGTTTGACTGTTATCAGTGAGTGCTGAGATACAATCGTCAATGAGTTCAGCAAACGGATGCCAATGGGTATCGAAATGCGTATACACATCACGTATCTGCCGCAACGCTTTCAATAACGGTATCTTGTTTTCCAGTAAAAAACGCAACGCCTCATAAAAAATGATGCGATAACTGAGTAAGAAAGTGTGGCGAACTAACACATAGCGCAGACGGCTAACCCATGACATTTCACGCATCACACTGCTCCATCAGCAAATAATCATCTTCATCCAGCGGACAAACTAAGTCGGCTTCCAATGGATCAATCCGCCCGGCATTCAGCTTATGCAGTAGATTCTGGCGACGCGTAATTCCGCCTAAGTTCGCTACCCAGTGTTGTCTCGCGGCCTCTTTGCCCTCAGTCATCAACAAGGTAAAAAATCGGGCATCGGGCCTAATGACTTCTGCCACCACGCTACGACCGGTCACTCCCCGGCTAACAATCCGTCCGCTCAAGGTAATCGTCTGGCAACAATGTTCACATCCTTCAGAGTGGCGAAAATATAAATTCTCTACGCAACAGGTACCGGGAGCATGGCAATAACGCATCAGATAAGCCCGTTGTTCCTCATCCAGTACCGCCTGTTTCTGTGCCCAAGGTACCCGACAGTGTGGGCATAATGTCTGCACCAAACGCTGACTAATCAACGCAATCAAAAGCTGTGCGTCGGCAATCAGCCCCGCACTCACCCCCATGGTTATCATGCGTTCAGGAATACCGACTGCGCTATTGGTATGCAGCGTCGTCATGACACTATGTCCTGTTTGCGCAGCATAAATTGCCGTTAGCATGGAAGTCAGGTCTCGCATTTCGCCTGGCATTACGGCATCAGGATCAAGACGCAGCGCAGAGGTGAGCGCCCGGTGCCAGGCAAGCCTGACCGCCTCTTCATCACTTTTGTCACACACGATGGGGGTTTGAATCGCACCAGCAATCCGCCCCTCCGGGGGATCTTCAACGGTCAACAACCGCTTTTTACCACCAGTCCGGTCAAGATACTGGCGACAAAAAGTGCGTAATGTCGTGGACTTCCCAGAACCGGTTGGTCCCGATAACACCATCAGGCCCTCGGGCAGTCGCAAGATACGAGAAATCAGTTTGATTTGCTGCGGCAAAAAACCTAATTGTGTCAATGTAGGCACTTTGTCACCATCATCGGCAATCACACGCATCACAACATACAACCCATCTGCTGTTGGCGTATGGCTGTACCGGGAACCATACAAATGTACCCGACGCAGAAAATCCGCTTTAATCCTCCCGTCCTGCTGACGGCCGGGAAAAAATTGCGTTTCAGTGACATCACACATTGACAGGATGATCGTGGATGCCAGTGCCATTCCCTCCTCTTCCGACAGTTCATTGACGACTTCCAGCTCACCGTGAATACGCATTTCAATTCGGGTCAATCCTGGACTGATAGTCAGGTGAATATCTGACGCATTCAGTTTTTTTGCCAGTTCAAAACAGGTCAGTACCTGCTTCTGGCGTTCACTCACATCAGTTAAGTCCGACAGACACACGCCCTGTTCATTCGTCCGCTGATTTTGTTTCTGGCGGTTCGCCTGCAATTCTGACAAATTGACAAAGCGAATTTCTGCCTCTGGCGTGGTTTCAAGTAATTGCATGACACGAGTCTGGACCTGGGGATCGCCCCGACGATTGTTGTCAATTAATACCGTAGCCTGCTGTTCTTCACATAACAGCAACACAGCATCATTAATCTGGATGTTTTCTTTCATTCCCTGTCTTCTCTCAGAACGTGAGTACCGAACCATCACTTAGCGTGACCGCAGAAAGCGTGATCACCTTAACTTTGAATTGAGTGCCAGGCACTGCGTCACCGACAGCTAACTCCATCACACCGCGGCCCGGCAGGCTTACACTCGCCCGCAATGCATGCCCCCGACCATAAATCGCCTGAACCACCGGACGGGTCACAGGTTGTCCCGCCGTTATCACAGGCGATACGGTCACCGGCAGACCAATATCATTACTGCCCGTCAACCCCAAAGGCTGACTTTCTGTCAGTTGGCGTTGTAATTTAGCCCGCTGCAATTCCGCTTCCAGCAACAAATTTTTCGCGTGTAAATGCTCTAACTGCCCCACAGTCACACCCGCAGATGCTTCTGTCATCCCTGTTACCGAAAGAGCGCTATCCTCTGTTGCCCATACGGGTGAACTGATAAAAATTAGCCCACTTAACACACTGATACACAAGGCAGTATTATTTCCGGGCATAAATGTATCCCTCAGTCTGATAGGTTAACTGTCCCTGTGAGG
>NZ_JAJAFZ010000086.1:0-14167 GCF_025384895.1 Photorhabdus kayaii | reverse complement strand
AGTTATGGGAAACTATTTCCGCCGTATTAGAACATCTGAATGAGTCATCTAAAATAATGCAAAATTATATGAATAAACACCATGAAAAGGATAAATAAATCAACCTTGAATCCATAAAATATTCAAATAAAAAACGCTTTTGAAGGTGATTAATTATATGTTATACTTCAAAGGCGTCATTTATTAACCAAACATTAAAAACATTAAAAACATTAAAAACATTAAAAACATTAAAAACATTAAAAACATTAAAAACATTAAAAACATTAAAAACATTAAAAACATTAAAAACATTAAAAACATTAATTACAAACAAATTCATTTTATCGTCAATAAAAACAAAAATATATAATGTTGCTTTCTCATGACTTTCATTATTATAAAAAGTCAATTTCTATCTTTATAAATATACTCCCACAATACCCATAACATAGCAATTAGATTATTTTATTCTTAACTAAAAAATTATATAAATAATAAAGACATTGGAAATATTCCCATGCCATATGCAAGAATTTGCTTTTTATCCAGTTTTTCTTTACTAATACTGGTTCATTTGATATTTAATTTCTTAATATATACCCTATGGATTTCAAGATGCATTGCGACGACAAGGGAGCGAATCCCCGGGAGCATAGATAACTATGTGACCGGGGTGAGTGAGTGCAGCCAACAAAGAGGCAACTTGAAAGATGACGGGTATAAAACTTTAAATGAGAATACTGTGCAAAAAATTACATTAATTACGGGCGGATCACGCGGCATTGGTCGCGCAACGGCTTTTTATTTGGCAGAGAAAGGACACCACATTTGCATTGGCTACCACTCCAATCAAGATCAGGAAGTCATAGAAATCATCCATAATATCGGCGGTAAAGCTATCGCCATTCAGGTCGATGTCGCTGATGAAAAACAAGTTGTAGAACTCTTCCAAAGAATTGATGCCGAACTCGGATGCATCACAGGTTTAGTCAACAATGCCGGGATTCTTAAATCACAAGCATCAATTGAACAATTAACCGCTCATCGCTTGCATGATATTTTTGCCACCAATGTCATAGGCAGTTTTCTCTGTGCACGGGAAGCAGTTAAAAGAATGTCCTTCCGGCATGGTGGTCACGGTGGATCAATTGTCAATGTTTCATCCGCAGCATCTCGACTGGGATCACCGCACGAATATATAGATTATGCCGCATCAAAAGGGGCGATCGATACTTTGACTATTGGCCTGTCTCTGGAAGTGGCAGATCAGGGAATTCGGGTCAATGCCGTTCGTCCTGGATTCATCTATACCGATATGCACGCTGATGGCGGCGAACCAAATCGAGTTGATCGGGTGAAAAATTCCTTACCAATGAAACGCGGTGGACAACCGAAAGAAGTTGCACAGGCTATCGCCTGGTTGCTGTCGGATGAAGCTTCATATGTAACAGGAAATTTTATTGATCTGGCCGGAGGGAAATAACATTTAAAACAAGTATAGATTGAGCTGAATTTACTAATATTTGGATACATGGAACAGAAACCAGAAAATGAAAGATGCCCCATATTTTCAATTGACTCTATACCCTATGGATTTCAAGATGCATTGCGACGACAAGGGAGCGAATCCCCGGGAGCATAGATAACTATGTGACCGGGGTGAGTGAGTGCAGCCGACAAAAAAACAGACCTTGAAATAACAATCATAAAAATACCGTGTGGATCACACTTTAAGTAATAAAGCATCCTTTCCAACGAAAAGTACCAGTCAACCTTCCGAAAATCTATTCAAGAAATGCCGTTCTAAAGCTTCAATTAAGAAACACAAAACAAACATTAAATTAACATCTATGTGCCAATATTGATTATCTTATATCAAGACAGGCGCTTTTTATGACGACTGTGAGGTAGACATGAAACCAGAAGATTTTCGCGCCGACAAAAAACGTCCTTTCACCAGTGAAGAGTACCTGAAAAGCCTTCAAGATGGCCGCGAAATTTACATTTATGGCGAACGCGTAAAAGATGTCACTACACATCCCGCATTCCGCAATTCTGCTGCTTCAATCGGTCAGTTGTACGATGCCCTGCATGCCCCTGAAACCCATGATACCTTGTGCTGGAATACCGATACCGGCAACGGCGGGTACACTCACAAATTCTTCCGCTTTGCTAGCAGTGCGGATGAGCTGCGCCAACAACGTGATGCTATCGCTGAATGGTCACGTCAAACCTATGGCTGGATGGGCCGTTCGCCTGACTATAAAGCGGCCTTCGGTAACGTACTCGGCGCATTTCCTGAATATTATGGTCAGTTTGCTGATAACGCCCGTACCTGGTACAAACGTATTCAGGAAACAGGCGTTTACTTTAACCATGCCATTGTCAATCCACCAATCGATCGCCATAAACCCGCCGATCAGACACGTGATGTCTATATTAAGCTAGAAAAAGAAACTGATGCCGGTATTATCGTCAGCGGCGCAAAAGTGGTAGCAACTAATTCAGCCCTGACTCACTATAACTTTATCGGTTTTGGCTCCGCGCAAGTAATGGGGGATAACCCTGATTTCGCCCTGATGTTTGTCGCGCCAATGGACGCGGAAGGCGTGAAATTGATCTCCCGCGGCTCCTATGAATTGGTAGCAGGCGCAACAGGTTCCCCATTCGATTATCCCTTATCCAGCCGTTTCGATGAAAACGATGCAATTCTGGTGATGGATAAGGTCCTTATCCCTTGGGAAAATGTCCTGATTTACCGCGACTTTGACCGTGCACGCAACTGGGCCATCCAAGCGGGTTTCACTAGTTTGTTCCCATTACAGGCTTGTGTACGGCTGGCGGTGAAATTGGATTTTATTACCGCTCTGCTACAAAGGAGCTTGGAATGCACTGGCGTGATAGAATTCCGTGGTGTTCAGGCTAACCTGGGTGAAGTGGTTGCCTGGCGTAACCTGTTTTGGTCACTGAGTGATGCAATGTGGGCAGAAGCCAAGCCGTGGAAAGGCGGCGCTTATCTGCCAGATACTCAGGCAATACAGACTTATCGCGTTATGGCACCAATGGCCTACACGAAAATTAAAAATATTATTGAAAGTAACGTTACCAGCGGCCTAATTTATTTGCCATCCAGTGTACGTGATATGAATAACCCAGAAATTGATAAATATCTCGCCCGGTATGTTCGGGGTTCCAACGGTATCGATCACGTTGAACGCATTAAGATTTTAAAACTGATGTGGGATGCCATTGGTAGTGAATTTGGTGGTCGTCACGAATTGTACGAAATCAACTATGCCGGAAGTCAGGATGAAATTCGGATGCAATGTCTGCGCCATGCTCATGGCTCTGGCAATATGAAAAAAATGATGGATATGGTTGATCGCTGTCTTGCTGATTATGATCAGCATGGCTGGCGTAGGCCACATTTACACAACAATAGCGATATTAACCAGTTAGATACGCTGCTGAAATAATCGGTAGCAGGAGGCCAATATGTCTGTAGAAAATGAACATCGCCTGCGTTTCAGAGATGCGATGGCGAGCCTATCAGCAGCGGTGAATATCGTCACCACCGATGGTCATGCCGGATGCTGTGGCATCACTGCCACCGCAGTATGCTCAATCACCGATACGCCACCCACGCTGATGGTATGCATTAACCGCAGCAGTGCTATGAATACAGTTTTTCAGGAAAATGGCCGCCTGTGTGTCAATATTTTAAACCATGAACAAGAATTGATGGCACGGCACTTTGCCGGTATGACCGGAGTCAGCATGGAAGAGCGTTTTCGCTGGAATATCTGGCAGACAGGGCCATTAGGCCAACCGGTGTTAACCGGCACCCTCGCCAGCCTTGAAGGTGAAATTGAACAGGTGCAAGAAGTGGGAACGCATAACGTGTATCTGGTTCAGATTAAACATATCACGGTGAGCGAACAGGGCCACGGCCTCATCTATTTCAAGCGTAATTTCCGTCCAGTTATGTTGGAAATTGAAGCCGCCACAGTTTAACTGCTTCTCCATCAGGCAGTGATTGTTCTTCCACTATTCAGGCCCCAAACGGCCTGAATAGCGTTTTTTATCAACACTTCCATTAAGCTTCTGATTATTTTTGATATTCACTTAATGAATATACTATTAAATTCAATACTAATATCTTTATATTAGTGTGATCGCCCACCAAGAACATATTTTAACCATATAATAATCTACTGTCCTCCGATCACTTGAATAAAGTACATAAAAAAACCACTTTAGCGACAGATCATGTCACTGAACGTCACTGTACATTTCCGAGTGTATTTCAACCAATAATGCTAATCAGAGGCAATCAATTATGAATAAACCCGCATCCATCGGTTTATTACAACAACCCAAGCCGTTCTTTATGATTTTCTTCGTCGAGCTTTGGGAACGATTCGGCTACTACGGTGTACAAGGCGTTCTTGCTGTCTATTTTGTACAAAAATTGGGATTTTCCCAGGAACAAGCGTTTATTACCTTCGGTGCATTTGCCGCGTTAGTTTATGGTTTGATCTCGATTGGCGGTTATGTAGGTGACCACTTACTGGGAACCAAACGAACCATTGTGTTGGGTGCCATAGTCCTGGCAATTGGCTACTTTATGACAGGTCTTTCTATCCTACACCCTGATTTAATTTTCTACGCATTGGGAACGATTGCCGTTGGTAACGGCCTGTTCAAAGCTAACCCAGCCAGCCTGCTGTCTAAATGCTATCCACCCAAAGATCCTCGTCTGGATGGCGCTTTTACGCTGTTTTACATGTCAATCAACCTCGGCTCGCTGTTCTCACTCGCTCTCGCTCCTGTTATTGCGGAAAAATTTAGTTATGCCGTTACCTACAATATTTGTGGTATTGGTCTGATTATTGCTTTGTTAGTCTATATTTTCTGTCGCAATACGGTACGTCATATTGGTTCTGAACCTGACCATCAACGAATCAACTATAAAAACCTATCCATGGTATTAGCAGGAAGTGTTGTGATGGTTTACGTCTGTGCATGGCTGATGCACAACGTGAAAATAGCCAATATTGTGCTGATTACTCTATCTGCTATCGTGGTATTTATCTTCTTCCGTGAAGCATTAAAGCAGGATAAAGCTGGCCGTAACAAAATGTTTGTTGCTTTCATTTTGATGCTTCAAGCTATTGTGTTCTTCATTCTGTATGCTCAGATGCCAACTTCTCTCAATTTCTTTGCCATCCATAACGTTCATCATCAGTTGCTTGGTTTTGACATTAATCCGGTCAGTTTCCAGGCGCTTAACCCATTCTGGATCGTTGTTGCCAGCCCGATACTCGCCGCCTTATATACTCACTGGGGTGCTAAAGGTAAAGACCTCACAATGCCAGCTAAGTTTGCAGTTGGTATGTTCCTGTGCTCTTTAGGTTTCCTCACTGCCGCCGCTGCCGGTTTGTGGTTTGCAGATGAACAAGGTTTGACCTCCCCTTGGTTTATTGTTCTGGTTTATTTCTTCCAAAGCATCGGTGAATTGATGATCAGCGCATTGGGCCTGGCAATGATTGCGGCCCTTGTTCCTCAGTACTTGATGGGTTTTATTCTAGGGATGTGGTATTTAACTCAAGCAACTTCCTCCTTACTCGGCGGCTATGTCGCAGCCCTTACCGCCGCACCGAAAGGTATTACTGACCCATTGCAAACATTACCAATTTATACCAGCGTATTTGGCAAAATTGGGATTGCTACCTTCATTGTCGCTATCATCATGTCGGTCACCGTGCCGTGGCTAAACCGTATGATGAATGAAAAACAAAAAATATGATTTGATCCAAAATAAAAAATCTCGCCAAAGGAGAAAATACCGCTCGTGTGATTTGCTCCCACCACTCAATCACCAGTGATAGTGGGGGCATCTTCATGACTGTAGAAAACTGGGCACCCATTATAGGTGGCATATACCCGTCATCTTTCAAGTTGCCTCTTTGTTGGCTGCACTCACTCACCCCGGTCACATAGTTATCTATGCTCCCGGGGACTCGCTCCCTTGCCGTCGCGATACATCTTGAAATCTATAGGGTATAGGTATATTTTGCTGATTTACTTGTTGCTCAATATGCTGCACCACATAGGCGGCATCCTGATCGATCCCCAGAAAACGTCCAGAACCCCATGTATATAACCACGGCAAACCAATAAATGTAACATCAGGATCGATAGTAATACCACGGTCATGTTTGGGATAACCATTGGCTTGAAAAATATCTAAATCAATCCATGAATAATCTGGTTTAAAACCAATACACCAAATCACTGACGTGATATTTTCTTTTACTAAATCAATGTGTGTGATTTCCTGCTCAGGCTGCCAAACAGGTTGATATACCGATGCAGGTTCGTCGGTTGCAATCTTGTTTTTCTCTAAATATTCATCAATCGAGGCATTAATGCGATTATAAGTGGTATCGGCAAGGTCCAGGTTTTCTGATAAATTTGGTTTAAACCAGAATTGACCCTCTTTGAAGTCATCAAAATGTCCAAACAGTTGCATACCTTCTAAGGCAAATTTACGCAGGTCAATATCACGCCCGCCGTCACGCCCTGTGACATAGTGGTTGGTACTGTTACGTACTTTTTCACTATAACGATGATGTTTGACAGTCGTTTCGTAATAACCCATATCAAACAGCCATTTCACTACATCTTTGCCGCGATAGAAGCGAGCACAACGTGGTGCATTGCCTGTCGATAAATAGACTTTTTTGCCTGCCAGATGCAAATCTTCGGCAATCTGTGCACCGGATTGCCCTGACCCGACCACCAGCACCGCACCTTTAGGTAGTTGATCTACATTTAAATATTCTTCCGAATGCAACACTTTCACATGTTTAGGCAAAGAGTCGCTTAGTTTTGGATAAATCGGGGTGTGATACCCGCCTGCTGCAACGACAAGCTGTTTGGCTGTGGTTGTACCGTGATTGGTTTCAATGACAAACTCATGCGCTGCCACTTTTTTCACATGTTTTACCTGAATATTTAAAATGGCGGGAGGATTAATCTTTTCAATAAATTCGTCAAGATATGCCACAATTTCAGGTTTTTTCATAAAGCCGTCAGGATCGTTCCCCTGATAAGGATGTTCAGGTAGTAGACACTGCCAGTTCGGTGTCACTAAAGTAAAATTGTCCCAACGTTTATGGCGCCAGCTATGGGTCAACTCGGATTTTTTTTCCAATACCACATGGTCAATGCCCGCTTTTTGCAAATAGTGACTGATACATAAACCAGCCTGACCGCCACCAACAATCACCACATCATAATTTGGCTGTAATATTTGATTTTGGATACTTAACATGGAATATCCCTCTCATTGATTCTTCATTTCAATAACTTCAATTTGATCTTCTGGATTTAACCCGAAGAATTTGGCTTGGCGTTTGATTATCGCCAGATTGTCCACGGCCGAACTACAGAAAAAGCCATAACGTGCCAGTACTCTTTCTGAGGCGGCATGCAGACCATTTTCAACCTGATGCAAGAACTGCATACTTGGGTAACGCTGACCAATGGACAGATATTCATAAATCACCGTTGAGGGGGAGTAATATTGAATCAGCTCCCCATTAGGCCATTTCACAGTAAAATTCACACTGGGCATAACATCGACTCCTGCTGATTTTTAGGTTTAATCTGTACGGATTGAGCCTGTAACTTTTTTAACGCATCGGCATAACAAAAACCGGTAAATACTTGGCGGTTAAAATCCCAAAATATGTCGTGCCGCTGTTGCTGTTGCACGGCAACCACTCCACTGACATTGGTTTCACCAATCACCGCGCAGGCAATGCCCTGACGGTGAAACAGCTCGATTATTTCTTCACATTCATTTGCATCGGCAGTCAGTAAAAAACCAAAACTGGGGAAGATTTGTAGCCATTTAAACCAACCCACATTTTCAGGTTTAGGAATAGCATCTAAGTCGATGTGTGCCCCCAATGCCGTAGCTTCGAGCAGCATCAATAAACTGCCTAAAATGCCGGCATTGCTAATATCACGGGCGGCATGAGCCAGATTTGCCTCCGCCAATTGCGGCAACAAGGCAATTTGTGACTGTAAAATGCGGTCAGGCACACGCTCAAAGCATTTCCAATAAGTGGTATTGGGGTGGAATTGCCCTTTTAGATTTAAAGCGATCAGAATTTTTTGTTGTGGTTTGACATGCAACACCGAGAGCAGTTTTCGTGCTATGCCTTGAATCGCAACTGATAAAGTGGGCTGATAAACTACCCCAATACTGGTATGTCCGCCGACCAATAGCACACCATAAGCACGACAAGCATCCTGCATGCCTTGCATTAACAATTGGGCATGTTCGCTACTGGCATGCCAAAAACTGTTCACCACTGACAATGCCCGACCACCCATTGCGGCAATATCACTAATATTCGCCATGACCGCTGACCATCCGGCAAAATAAGGATGATTGGCAACAAAGCTTGGTAACATGCCTTCACAGGCGTGCAATACATATTGACCATTTAGCGATACTGCTGCCGTGTCATCTCCGGGATAGGCATATAAGCTATCCAATGAATCCACATGGCAAGTTGTGTTAATTGAAACATGGTGAGCAATCGCCTGCTTGGACTGCATAGCAGGTGTATGTTTTAACATTTCGAGTAATTGATTGAGTTCCATCATCGCGTCTCCTTTTGCATATAGGCTTGCATGGGGACATGCGGTAATGGATAGTTTTCAATCTGTGCCTGCATCAGCACATGTGGAATGTTGGCAATGGTCAACTGACGTAAACTATCCCAACACAACCGTTGGAAATAGTGTTCATTTTGACTTTGCACGGTGGCTAAAAAAGTACGGCATCCCAAGTTTTTGGCGGTCGATACCGCAGTATTGATTAACGCTTTACCAATGATATGGCGACGTCGATATAAAGGTTCTACGCATAAACGCCCGCCATACCACGTCTGTTCGCCATCCGGGAAAATCCGTACTGTGCCAATCACTCGATCATGCTCACCAAACATTTTCTCAATGGCAACAATGCCTAATGCTTTAACATCGTATTCGTCACGATCTTCTTGCAAGATTTTCTGTTCATCGCGAAAGGTCATTTCACGCAAACGATAATATTGGCGACGCTCCCAATCTTCCGACACAATTTTGATGGCAATGTCATCGCTAACAAATTGTTTCAGCCCTGCATTTAGCTCAAGCAGCCAGGGATAGTGAGAAAGTTCCATATCACATTCTCCTTATTCATACGCTTTCAGCGAAGAGCAAGCGCCACACTTGGCACAGCCGGCTTGAGTATTTTCCGAGTTCAAACCATGTTGCTTGAGTTGTTGTCCAATTTTCGGATAGAGCGACTGCATAAAAGTGTGATCAGGTTTAGGATGGTGCTCTAATGGTGTACCTCGAATCGGCACAAACGGCACCACAAATGGATACACCCCAATTTCAGTCAGTTTGGCGGTCATCTCTACGATTTCCAGTTCGGTATCGCCCAAACCTGCCAAAATGTAGGTGCTGACCTGTCCTCGACCGAACACCGCAACGGCTGTCTCAAATGCCGCAAAATATTTTTCCAATGATACTTCGGCTTTGCCCGGCATCATTTTCTGCCGTACACGCTCGCTTACCGCCTCAAGGTGCATGCCAATCGACACCGCTCCTGCATCTTTTAAACGTTGAAACCAGGCAAAATCATCAGGGGGTTCGCACTGTACCTGTATTGGCAAATCTACTTGCGCCTTAATCGCTTTAACTGAGTCATATAAAATTTTGGCGCCACGATCTCCCGTATTTGGCGTACCTGTGGTGATCACCATTTGTTTGACGCCATCCAGCTCAACGGCTGCTTTCGCTACCTCAGCCAATTGTTCCGGGCGTTTACGGATCAAGGTTCGACCCTCTTTTAAAGACTGATCAATTGAGCAAAATTGGCAGGCAGTTGCCTTGTCCTTCATACGAATGCAATGCTGTAATACCGTTGTCGCCAACACATCACGGCTATGTAAGGTCGCAATTTGTTCATAGGCAATGCCTTCTGCGGTTTTTAAATCATAAAAACGTGGTCGTGCTGGTGCAGTTAAGGTCGCCACGGGAATCCGGTTTTTAAAGACAATTACCTTGTCAGAGTGCGGTTCAGGCTTTGCGGTGTAGGGAGAATCTTGTGCTGCAAGGTTCAGCACAGGAATCATCATGGTCTGCCCGTCAAGGCTCAGTGCCTTATGATCGCTTGGCCCTGCGCCGCCTTTACGGGATAAGCCAAAATTGCCTTCCCATTTCAGACCATTACATTGCAAATCGGTTAATAATTGCAAATTGGTTAATCGTTGTTTGGTTAATCGTTGTATTGCAGACATCTTTAACCCCCTATCGATTGGGTTTACATCAATATGGTTTCGGCATGTTCTTGATTAAATTTTGTGAGCTTTTCGAGATGACTTTGAGCTGATGTTTCAACTTTCAGTTCGTGTAATACATGTGTTGGACGACGATCAATGAATAAGCTGAGTAATTCAGGTCGGCTGTAATGTCCAATCGAGTCCATCATGCGTTTACGTTTATCAATCAGGCTAAAGTCCAGATCGGCAATGCAATAACCTTCACCTTGTGTGATCGGTTCAGCCAGGAGTTTGCCTTCGGGAGAAACGATGGCGGCAAAACATCCTCCTGAAATTGGGCCGATATCACAGCCAGTATCCTGCATAATCTGCTGTTGCTGTTCGGGATGCAGCCATGCGGTGGCATTGATCACAAAGCAGCCAGACTCTAAAGCATGATGTTGAATGGTGGCGCGGATTTGATCGGCAAAGACTTGCCCCACCAACGAGCCAGGAAACATGGCAGCATGGATTTGTTCGCCATCTGCCATTAAGGCAAAACGTGCCAACGGGTTGTAATGTTCCCAACATGCCAGCGAACCAATGCGTCCCACCGCAGAATTAATGGCACGTAAACCACTGCCATCACCTTGTCCCCATACCATGCGTTCATGGTAAGTTGGGGTAATTTTGCGGCGATGCTGAATGATTGAACCGTCGGCATTAAATAACAGTTGCGCGTTATAAATCGTACTGCCCGCACGTTCATTAATACCAATCGATACCACCATGTTGGCTTCAAGGCAGGCTTGACCAATCGCTAAGGTTGCTTCGGAAGGTACAACCATCGATTCATTTAATAGCTTTAAATGTTCTTTACCCATAGCAAATGGCGGTTGTACAAAGGAAAAATAAGGGTAATAAGGCACGACGGTTTCAGGAAAGACGGCAAATTGCACTCCCTGTTTTCCAAGCTCTAAAATAATGTCACAGATTTTTTTTACTGTTGCGGCTTGACTGTAAAGCACAGGACTACATTGTATTGCGGCTGCTTTAATTATTCGGTTCATAACCTTATTCCCTCATAGTTTATGTTTACTTAGACAGTCCAGGTATCAATGATCAGGGCATTGTCGCGACGCATCAGTAGTTTTAAATCCATCACATCCAGTGGATTAATTGGACGGATGCCTGGAATGAGCGCTTTTTCGGTTTGCCCATACAACGCTTGTAACGCAAAACGGCAGGCATAGACTTCGCCACCTTCTTCCATAAAGGCTTTCAACTGATTGTTGACGGCTAAATGACCCGGAAAAGCTTCCGCCCCTAAAGTTGGAAAACCGCGTTGTACACCCAACTGCACGCCTGGGCCGTAAAGCAAAATTTTGGTTTCAAAGCCTTTGCGCAACAAACGTTTTGCCTGTAACACATTGATCAAGCCAATTGATCCTTCAAATGCAACAGTATGGAAAGTCACCAATGCCTTTTCACCTGGTTGGGCTTTGACGTCCTCAAACACTTTTTCTTCATAATCAACAAGAAAATCGCCGTCTTTATATTGCTCGATATCAATCTTTGGCATAACCAACTCCTAGTTCAATGTTATTTGGGAATGAACCAACATGTAGTCTAGTCTGACTGTATTAATGCGAGAGCTGTGCCAAGTTATATTTTGGCGTGGAAGTTAATTCTTATCACATTGAAAAATAGCATTTAATTTTTATAAAAATATTTCCTATGGAGATAAATTGAACTATTAGGGAATTAGGATTTTTCGTAGTATTATGAAATTTCATAGCTTAAATTATGAAATTTCATAGTATGAATACGACTGACTTTATCTCGGATTGGGTAGTTTACGAAGACTCGATTCGCCCGTTGGTATTTGAACACACGTCACAGGCATTAATTGTGCTAGATCCACATCAAAACCAGTTTATTGATGTGAATATTAGCGCCACCCAATTATTACAATATGAACGTCATGAAATTATTCAAAAAACGGTGACTTCCATTTTTGGTCATTTCAGACAACTGCCGTACCTTGTGGTATTTACCGAGGAAGCTTTGACAAAAGGTCGGGCCTGGAACAATCAGTTGTATATCTTTGATAAAAACGGTGAAAAAATCCAATTGGATATTACTTCTGTTTCATTGTCCTATAAAAATAAAACCTTGCTGATATGGTCGCTGGTGGATGTCAAAGATTTAGAACTGCGCCAACTCAATAAAAATACCGATAAAGCCATTCGTACAGGTTTAAAAGAATCGCAAGCCTTACAAGAGCTGTTTATTGACTCTGACACAGGCAAGCATTTATTGCTGAGTTCAGTCGGTGACGGTATTTACAGTATTAACAAACAAGGTTTGTGTACCTTTATTAACCCTGTCGGGGCTAAAATGTTGGGGCTGCAACCTGAAGATGTATTGAGCGACAATATCCATAAGGTTCATCACCATACCCATGAAAATGGCGAACCTTATCCTGAAGAAGAGTGCCCGATTTATGCAGCGGTGCATGACGGTATTGTGCATGAAGGGGTTCAGGAAATTTTTTGGCGTCGTGATGGTAGTTGCTTTCCAGTGGAATTCACCAGTACCCCAGTGATTCGTGACAGTGAAATTATTGGCGCGGTAGTGGTGTTCCGTGATATTACCGATCGGCTGAATACTGAAAGGCAATTGACCCATGCCCTTGAAGAACTACAAGATTTAAAAAGTCGACTGGAACAGCAAAATGAATATCTGCAAGAAGAAATTTTACATGAAAATCAATATGATGAAATTATTGGCAGGAGTGTATCCATTTTACAGATTATTGAAAAAATCAAGGTGGTTGCTTCAACCGATGCCAATGTGATGATTTATGGTGAATCAGGTACAGGCAAGGAGCTGATTGCTCGTGCTATTCACCAATCCAGTCACCGTAAACAGCAACCACTTATTCGGGTCAATTGTGCTGCCATTCCTTCGGAACTGTTTGAAAGTGAATTTTTCGGACATGTTAAAGGTGCATTTACTGGGGCTGTGCGTGACCGTGCCGGGCGTTTTGAATTGGCGGATCAGGGCACACTGTTTTTAGATGAAATTGGTGAAATTCCTATCGAGCTACAAAGTAAATTGCTGCGTGTATTGCAGGAAGGGACCTTTGAACGAGTCGGTGAAGAAAAAACGCGACATGTGGATGTGCGGATTATTGCCGCCACCAACCGCAATTTAAAAGAAGAAGTTAAATACAAACGCTTTCGTGAAGACCTGTATTTCCGTTTAAATGTATTTCCGATTTATTCACCGGCTTTACGTGACCGTAAAGAAGATATTCCACTTTTGGTTACGCATTTTACTAAGTTGATTTGTGACAAGCGTAAAATTAATTATCTCCCATTTTCACAAAGGCATATTTTAGAATTACTGCAATATGACTGGCCTGGCAATATTCGTGAATTGCAAAATGTCATTGAACGCGCCCTAATTATAGCGAAACAAGGCACTGTTTCCTTTAAATACTTGCTAGAACAAGATCAACAGCAAAATGAAACTACGCATCAGAATATTCACAATAAACTTCAACAAATTGAAATCGTGCTGACCATGCAGCAACTGAAAGACTTGGAAATTAAAAACTTCTCTCTTGCCGTTAAACAATGCAAAGGGAAAATTTTTGGTGATGATGGTGCAGCAAAATTATTGGGAATAAACCCAACGACATTGATCTCACGCTTAAAGAAATTGGGTATTGATTATTAAAAAGCTTATCTTGAGTTTGGAAAATACGTTTTATATGTATTAGCACCTTATTTACTAGCGGCAAAAACCCGTAAAAAACTGCGGACTCAATGCGGGCGGGGATATAA
>NZ_JAJAFZ010000085.1:0-14847 GCF_025384895.1 Photorhabdus kayaii | reverse complement strand
ACTGTTTAGGTATTACTGTCTAATATAAACAGAACTGAAAATATGATAGTTAGTTTTTTACTGTAAAATTGATTTAGTTATTTCATTTCTAAACTTATCTTAAGGGGAATATTGATGTCAAAAATGATGGGATGTCCTGGTTGTAGCCGAATGTTACATGAATCCGCACAATCATGCCCACATTGTGGCGCGATGATAAGGGCCTATTCTTCTGGTAGTCAAAGCCGCATTGTTGCTGCACTGTTGGCGTTTTTTCTTGGTTCCTTTGGCGCTCATAAATTTTATCTGGGCAAGATCGGTATGGGGATTTTATATCTGCTATTTTTCTGGACATTTATCCCTACACTTATCTCATTTATTGAATTTATTATTTATCTTTGCACTTCCGATGAAGATTTTGCTAAGAAATATGGTTAGAAAAATGCCCCGTGCGGGGCATTTTTAATCATCGGCATGAAGACTTGCTAATAATGGATGAGCGATCACGACATTACAGCACTATTACTATTAACGAGATCACTCTTCACGACATTACTTTCACGCTTTAAAGTGAGTACTAATCCCTCGCGACGAACTTGTGCGGCCTCTTCTGGTTTACGTAGTTTGTCCAATGCATCGGCTAACCAAGCATAATCATGTGCATCAGGACGTTGGGCTAATGCAGTTTTAAAGTCTTTTACTGCTTTTTCCCATTCTCCGTGGCGCAAAGCAACTTGTCCAAGTGTACTGTTTAACAGAGGGGTAGAACCATGTTGTTTTAACTGATGGTCCAATGCGTTTTGTATCGGCTTTGGATCTTCGCTTTTTAAGCGAGGGATCAATAAGAGTAAACGTTCGTCGTATTGACGTTTTAAACTTTCCAGGATGATCTTTTGTGCAGCTTCATGGTCATTACATTCAATCAAATGTTCAGATATTGCAACTTGCAACGCCACATCATGGCGAATTTTTCGGCTTTGATCGTGCCACCAACGTTTTAAACCTTCGCTGCCTTGTTCTGCCATGTACTGATTCATCAGACCGATATAGGCTTGCTGGCGCAATTTGTGAATTTGTAACTCATCATGTAGATGGATTTTTTCCATTACCGGTAGTATATCAATCAGTGACTGGTAAGCTCCTGATTTCATATAAGCCTGTTCAGCCAAGCGTAAGACTTCTGGATGACGTGAAGCTTGATTTAATAGCTTGTCTACACCATGACGGGCTGCGTGAACTTCACCTTGCGTGAGTTGAATACGTACACGGGTAATATCCACAGGCAACTGGTTATTATCTGCGACTTCTGCCGCGCGTTGTAAATATTGATTGGTACGAAATTCATCACCGCGTTGTTGGGCTGCTTCAGCCGCCAGTAAGTAGTTGACCACAGGTTGTTCTGCATGATCAGCGTTACGGGTCAGTAATTGCTCAACTTGTTTGAAATCGCCTTCTGCCAGTTTGAGCAACGCTGCTTTTGTTTGGGCATGGGCACGGCTGCGTTTGCGTCCAAGGAACCAGCCACGGGTACGTGAGCCTGTGCGTATAACTCTGCGGTAGCACCAACCAAAGAGGCAGAGTACCAGTTGTAAAAGAACAAATATAATGAACAGGCCGGTAACACTGGTTTCAATGTTGTAATTGTCAGTTTGAATCAGCACATATCCCTGATGGCCAGCAATTATCGGACCGAGCACAATACCAACAATGAGTACCACAAACAGTAATAGAACTTTCAGCATAACTTAACCCTCCTGATTAGTTTCAGAAGATTGGGAAAGTAAGCTACGAACCCGGGTTTGCATCAGTTTTTCCAGTAAAGGCTGGCTTGAAAGGTGGTCTGGCGCAGTTATGGAAACAGGCTGCTGGCTTAATGAATCAATTTCTTCCAGGAATGCTTTGGTATTGGGATCATTGATATCAAAGTAAGCTCTAACCCAAGTTGAAACTGTTTCTAATGATTGTTTAAAAACTTCACCTTGATGACGGGGTATTGCTTGGGCGGCAATCAACAGACGGGCTCGGATATTTTCTCGTAGATAGATATCTTGATTTGGTGCC
The DNA here is from genome assembly GCF_025384895.1 of Photorhabdus kayaii. Taxonomy (NCBI): domain Bacteria; kingdom Pseudomonadati; phylum Pseudomonadota; class Gammaproteobacteria; order Enterobacterales; family Morganellaceae; genus Photorhabdus; species Photorhabdus kayaii. Next base: position 12,807 of record NZ_JAJAFZ010000085.1, on the reverse strand, counting down.
AGTAATGGCTCTGCTGCGGTATCCCGGCGACGGATGGTAATGAAATTATCCATGAAACTCTTCCAGCTTTTGCTCAGATTCTGGCGCCATTCAGATAATGTACCGGTTAATTCATCATTATCTTCGTCCATTGGCGAACCATCGGTTGTATTGTCAGCCAGACGCAGGTTATCTACTTGGTTAGAAAGCTGATTAACTCGCAGGATAATGCCGTCAAAATCAATCTGACTAATGGCAGATAATGTACTGATGTCTTGTGTAATTGCACGACGGATTTCAATCAGGCTTGGATCATTCATTTCAGAGAGACTGGCATCTGCATTTTTCAGCAGAGCAGCGGCGGTGACTATATCTTGATCATTCCATAATTTCCGGCCTGCCATTTTGACCAGAAAATCAGCTTGTGCTAGTAGCCAGCTTTTTACATCAGAACTGGATAACGCAGAGATTTTGGCCTGTAACTCTTGTAGACTATGACCCAGTTGCTCATTTTGTGCGGAAAAATGGCTTAAAGTCTGTGATTGTTCTTTAAACAGCGCTTCAATATGCTGTTTATCCTGTGATTGTTGTTGTTTCAATGATTCCAGTTGTTGGCGTAGCTCGTGGTTCTCTGCACTCAATAAATGGCTTTGTTGCTGTCCGTAATAATAAAGACCGCCGCCGATTGCCAGCATGATTGCAATAGCAATAATGTTTTTTAGCGTACCAGAACGTTCTTGCTTTTGAGGCGCGGTTTCGAGCTGTTGCAAGTTTTCAACCGTAGTTTTTGTTTGTTCAACTGTCTCGGCGGACTGTTTTTGCTCCGTCATAGTGGGCATCCCATGTCAGTTTATTCTAGTGCCTGAATTAAGGCATCGTTATCTGCACTTTTTGCAACTTTAACATCTTGCCAGCCCAAGTTCCGGGCGGTATGTGCAAGACGCTCGCTTACCACAATCAGGTGGCAATGCAATAACCACCTATTTCGATCACTTTCAGGTATTAAGTTATATAATAGTTGCAGTATTTCGCCACTGGTTACAACTAAAGTTTGTACTCCATACTTTTGCCAGTGGGCACTGAATTCTGCTGCCGGGTAGTCTACTGGCTGGCGGAAATAACATTCACAATAATTAACTGTGGCACCTCTTTCTGTCAGCGTCCGGGCAATAAGTTCACGTCCGCCATTTCCTCTGAGCAGCAAAGCTTGTTTATTTTCAACCTGATGTAGTGATGGTAGTTTTAGCAAGATTTCGCTGGTCTCACCCTCTGATGACCAGATAACATTCATATCCGTTAGTTGATGAAAAGCCAGAGCGGTTGATCTGCCGATAGCATAATAAATCAGCTTGTTGGGCCATAAAAGATTAATTTTATTTAACTGAGAGTTTGCATAATAAACTGCATTTTTTGACAATAGAAATACCATATCACAGGTATTTAGATGGTTAAGCTTCTCAGCTAGCTGTGGCAGCTCTGAACCTGGGTGAATATTGATTAAAGGTGCGCTGAAAGCTGTTTTTCCCGCAGCCTGTAACTTTCTGACGAGTTCCTCTCCGGCAGGAGCAGGGCGAGTCACCAGAATACTCATGTGGGGGGATTTCCTCGATAAATTTTGGTTAGAATTTCCCGTGCTCCCCGTTCCAACAACTCTTCTGCCAATTCAACCCCTGCCTGGCAGGCATCTTTTGGGAAAGCCGTTCTCTCACCGCGAATAATAACGCTACCATCAGGTGCGCCAACTAATGCCCGTAACCAGATTTTCCCGTCCTGCCAGATAGCATAGCTACCTATTGGTACTTGGCAGCCTCCTTCCAGCCGGGTATTCATCGCACGTTCGGCAAGAACACAAGCTTCTGTATCATAGTGGTTTAATGGTGCTAACAGAGTTTGTGTTTGTTGGTCGTCAAGGCGGCATTCAATTCCTACCGCGCCTTGACCAACGGCAGGTAATGATTGTTCTGCCGTCAATGGCGTACGGATACGCTCATGCAGTTTTAACCTTTTCAATCCTGCGACGGCGAGGATGATTGCATCATAGTGACCATTATCCAACTTGCTCAGACGGGTTCCAACATTGCCCCGAAGGTCACGGACAATCAGATCAGGACGGAATACACGAAGTTGACACTGGCGGCGTAAACTTGATGTGCCAACGATGCTGCCTGTTGGCAATTCATCAAGAGAGTGATATTTCACAGAGACGAAAGCATCACGTGGATCATCACGTTCACAAATAGTGACCAGACCTAGCCCCTCAGGAAAAGAGATCGGGACGTCTTTCATTGAATGGACGGCGATATCGGCTCGGCCTTCAAGTAGAGCTAATTCTAACTCTTTGACAAATAGCCCTTTTCCTCCAATTTTTGCCAGAGGCGTGTCCAGAATAACATCGCCCTGGGTTACCATCGGAACCAGTTGAACTTCCAAATCTGGGTGACATTGTTGTAGTTTTTGTTGAACATACAGCGCCTGCCACATGGCTAGAGGGCTTTGTCGGGTTGCGATACGGATGGTTTTAGTTGACATAGATGTTTGTATTGCTCAGGCTTTTCAGCCGTCATATAAATGAAAAACATAGCACTCGTTTTAACACTTCATCACTTTTTTTTCCAGCCAGGAGGCTGAGAAGAAGAGATGCCAGTTATGTTAAAGCATAAAATAAATTTTAATTTTTAAATTATTTTTATATCTATAAAAATAGATTGATTTAATTATGAATTAACTTTTCAAATAACTTATTTCTGTAATTAAAGAATTCCGAATGGAAAAAATCATTAATTAAAATATAGCCAACGGAGTCATTTTTATAGGGTTGATGATAACAAGGTATTACGCGCATTAACTTGAAAAAATGGGCAGAGAAAATTTCTTTCGTATAAGAAAGTATAAACGGTATGGGTTTTTTGATTATTTCCATATATAACAATGTATTATTTGATTTTTCGTACGATAAGGCATCGAATTCAATTGCTTTACTGACTTTACGGTTTATCGACAAGGTGTTAAATTGATCACGTTTCCGGTAATAAATTGGTAAAAATCATTCTAAATAATTCCATCGAGCTATAACAGCCGGAAACGGGGGATTTATCTGGGCACTGGAACTCAATCGGGCGAGACGTCTTGTACCTTTATATCGAAACACTGAAGCAGAGACTGGATGCGATAAACCAACTCAGGTTAGAACGCGCTTCTACCGCCATGAGTGCGGAATTTAAACAGGTATACAGTTTACTGCCAGTATTATTGCATTATCATCATCCGATGATGCCAGGTTACATTAACGGTAATGTTCCTTATGGCGTATGTTTTTTCGTGCATGATGAAGCACAAAAATCTTATCTTAATGATTTAGAAAATAAATTAGATCACTTCATAGAACAGCCAGCCAATGGTGAACTTCCTATTACCGGTATTTACTCAATGGGCAGTACTTCATCAATCGGGCAGAGCGGTTGTTCTGATTTGGATATCTGGGTATGTCATCAGTCATGGCTTGATAATGATGAGCGCCTTTTGCTGCAACGTAAGTGTACTCTTATTGAACAGTGGGCGGCAGCGCTTAGTATTGAAGTCAATTTTTTTCTTATCGATGAAAACCGCTTTCGCCATAATGCGAGTGGTAGCCTCGGTGGTGAGAACTGCGGTTCTACTCAGCATATTCTGTTACTTGATGAATTTTATCGTACCGCTGTACGTATGGCGGGTAAGCGTTTGTTATGGGAAATGGTGCCCGTAGAAGAAGAACGCCATTATGATGAATATGTTTTATCGCTTTATGCGCAAGGTGTTCTGACGCCAAATGAGTGGCTTGATCTCGGTGGATTGAGTGAACTATCTGCTGAAGAGTACTTTGGCGCTAGCTTATGGCAACTCTATAAAAGTATCGATTCCCCTTATAAAGCCGTATTAAAAAGCTTGTTACTGGAAGCCTATTCTTGGGAATATCCCAATGGTAAGTTACTGGCAATGGAGATGAAACAGCGCCTACATGCGGGTGAAATAGTTTCCTTTGGCCTTGATGCATACAGCATGATGCTTGAGCGTGTTACCCGTTATCTGATAGAAATTAATGATACGACCCGTTTAGATCTAATACGTCGATGTTTTTATTTAAAAGTTTGTGAAAAGCTCTCTCTAAATCAAGATGATAAAGGCTGCATTGGCTGGCGACGTCAGGTTTTGACCCAATTGGTCTATGAGTGGAAATGGGATCCAGAACGGTTGAAAATTTTGGATAACCGCAACTCATGGAAAATTGAACAGGTTCGTGATGCGCATAATGAACTGCTCGATACCATGATGCAGAGCTATCGTAATCTTATCCGTTTTGCCCGCCGTAATAATCTGAGTGTCAGTGCCAGTCCACAGGATATTGGTGTGCTGACGCGTAAACTTTATGCTGCATTTGAAGCATTGCCAGGGAAAGTAACGCTGGTTAATCCGCAAATTTCGCCAGACCTATCAGAGAAAAATTTAACATTTATTTATGTCCCTCAAGGACGTGCAAACCGTAGCGGTTGGTATCTCTACAATCAGGCTCCGGCTATTGGATCGATCATTGGTCATCAACCTCTGGAATATAATCGTTATCTCAATAAACTGGTGTCGTGGACCTACTTTAACGGTTTATTAACAGAAAAATCGTGTATTCATATTCATCATGGCGAAACTCAATGTGATGAGCTGAAGTTGCATGAATTGATTAATGATATTTCTACTCATTTTCCCATCCGTCTGCCATCACCGACACCGAAAGCACTCTATAGCCCATGTGAAATTCGCCATTTGGCAATTATTGTCAATCTGGAGAAAGATCCGACCGCTGAATTCTCCAATCAGGTTGTACATTTTGATTTCCGTAAGCTTGATGTATTCAGTTTTGGTGAATCGCAACAGTGTTTGGTAGAAAGCATTGACTTACTTTATCGTAATTCATGGAATGAAGTGAGGACTTTACACTTTAGTGGTGGGCAATCTGTGCTGGAAGCGTTGAAGACCATACTGGGTAAAATGCATCAAGATGCTGCACCGCCAGCGGCTGTTGAAGTGTTCTGTTACAGCGAACATTTACGAGGGCTTATCCGAACCCGCATCCAGCAACTGGTATCTGAATGTATTGAATTACGTTTATCCAGCAATCGTCAGGACCCTGGTCGTTTTAAAGCATTACGTATTGCTGGTCAGACTTGGGGGCTGTTCTTTGAACGTCTTAACGTATCTGTGCAGAAATTGGAAAATGCCGTGGAATTCTATGGGGCAATTTCTAATAACAAATTGCATGGGTTGCCGGTGAAAATTAATACCAAAGAGACACATTTGCCCGCGGTGGTTGATGGCTTTGCCAGTGAGGGAATTATTCAATTTTTCTTCGAAAATACGCAAGATAATCAAGGTTTTAATATTTATATTCTGGATGAAACCAACCGGGTAGAAATTTATTCTCATTGTGAGGGAAGTAAGGAAGAATTGGTACGTGACGTCAGTCGGTTTTATTCTTCATCTCATGATCGGTTTACCTACGGATCAAGTTTTATCAACTTTAACTTGCCACAGTTTTATCAGATTGTGCAAATGAAAGGCCAGATTCAGGTGATTCCATTTAGTGAATCATCTTTTTCACATTTGTGTGTGGCTCATGATGGGGAAAATGAAGAGCAGCCAGAACCTTATCGTTCTGTGTCACATTACTGATTTACCCCGCGGTGCGGGGTAGGTTCAATTATGGAAAACTGAACTGCTCGCCACTTTGTTCGGTGATGGCGTGTGCTAGCATGGTTAAAAAATTGTCACCGCTGCGGTCACAAATCCACTGACCTTCTTTGTAGTCAAAATGATAACCACCGCCTTTGGTTGCCAACCAGATTTGATGGAAAGGTTCCTGGCGATTGATAATAATTTTGCTGTCATTATCAAAGCTCAGGGTCATGACGCCGCCATTGGTTTCACAGTCGATATCAGCATTGCCATCATAATTATCTAACTGCCCTTCGATATAAAGTATCAGTTGGTCAGCTAACTGGTGAAATTCACTGTCGTTCATCTTCATTTCCTATTTGCTTTTCGAGGTCTAACTGCGATTATAGAGAATATTGACGTATGAATTACAGGCATTAATGCAATGAAGAAAAAATTACGCGGATTTCTGGCTATCATAACCTTATTTGTACTTTCCGGCTGTGGACTGAAAGGTCCTCTCTATTTTCCTCCAGAACAACCATCGACAGAGAAGGCGACAACTGCGTCTCAGATTTCCCCGAATACTGGGCAGCAAGAGCAGCAAGGGCAGAAAGTGGATAGCACCTCTCAGAAATAAGCGAGATAAGCCGATAGTCAGTAGCTACGGTTTACGGTGGAGCATTATATGCAGTTCTCCAAAATGCATGGTCTAGGTAATGACTTTATGGTCGTTGATGCTGTGACCCAAAATGTTTATTTCTCACCAGAATTGATCTGCCGTTTGGCAGATAGACATACTGGTGTGGGCTTCGATCAATTATTAATTGTTGAAGCACCTTATGATCCGGATATGGATTTTCACTATCGCATTTTTAATGCTGACGGTAGTGAAGTTGCACAGTGTGGCAATGGAGCGCGTTGTTTTGCCCGTTTTGTCCGCCTTAAAGGATTAATTAATAAGCGTGATATTAAAGTCAGCACGCAATCGGGGCGGATGCTGCTGAGCATCACCAATGATGATCAGGTTTGCGTTAATATGGGGGAACCTGAATTTGAGCCGCATCATGTACCATTTCGTGCGTTAAGGGCGGAAAAAACCTATATTTTACGGGTAGTAGAAAGAACCGTTCTTTGTGGTGTTGTCTCTATGGGGAATCCTCATTGTGTGATTCAAGTGTCAGACGTGGAAACGGCTGAAGTAGATATTTTGGGGTCAGCTTTGGAAAGCTACGAAAGATTTCCTGAACGGGCGAATATTGGTTTCATGCAAATTTTAAACCGTGGTCATATCCGCTTACGGGTTTATGAACGTGGTGTTGGGGAAACCCAAGCTTGTGGCAGTGGTGCTTGTGCAGCGGTTGCAGTGGGTATTCAGCAGCAATTGCTCGACAATCACGTTCGGGTAGATTTGCCGGGAGGTTCACTGTTTATTTGTTGGGATGGGCCGGGAAAACCGCTCTATATGACGGGACCGGCGATGCATGTTTATGATGGCACAATTCATCTGTAATCGATTCTGTTTTGAGCTGCGGGGCATTGGAGATGGAGAAAAAAGAAGAGCAGTTAAACATCAATGACATACTTGATGATCAGACTGTTGTGGATTATTTATTGGAAAACCCCAATTTCTTTATCCGTAATGCATGTGTCGTTGAACAGATGCGGGTTCCTCATCCGGTAAGAGAAACGATTTCTTTGGTTGAATGGTATATGAGCCGCCAGAGAACGCGTATTGCTTATCTGGAAGAAGATATAACGCTGCTCATGGAGCAGGCTAGAGTGAATGAACAACTGTTTGAGCAGTTGCTTAAATTACTTGTTAATTTGGTTGCGGCAGAGAGCTTGCAAGATATGCTTAGTCGGTTAAGTTTATGGGCTAAGAATATGGGACTAAATAGTGCCAGTATCCGTCTTTTCAATGATAAATGGCATATTGGCGCACCACTTGATGCGCCTGATTTAGCGCTTTCTCGCAATGCTTTTGAACCAATCCGTATTCAGCGTTTTGGTAATAAAAACCACTATCTCGGTATGCTAAATGGGCCGGAAATTCTATTGCTGTTGCCGCAAGTTCGGCATGTCGGTTCGGTTGCCGTCTCTCTACTGGGAACGAGGGGCGAACTGGGTATGGTGATATTTAACAGTCGGAATCATCAACATTATCAAGAAGGCATGGGAACTGACATGCTTGAGCATCTGGCTAAGTTATTGCCGGATATATTGTCTCGTTGGATTAAACGAATATGATGCAGGAAATTGACCGGTTACTGGAGCCGATTGAGGCATTTTTGCGGTATCTCAGGGTAGAGCGTCGGTTAAGTCCAGTGACTATCATCAATTATCGTCGTCAGCTTGTCACATTGGCTGAGATGGTTTTAGAAATGGGTGTCAGCCAATGGAAAGATCTTGATCCAGTGAAAGTGAGGATGTTGGTAACACGTAGTCGTCGGGCTGGCTTACAGTCAGCTAGCTTGGCGTTGCGTTTATCTTCCTTGCGTAGTTTCCTTGATTGGCTGGTGACTCAAGGGGACATTTCCGTTAACCCGAGTAAAACCGTCAGCACGCCGGGAACCAAGCGTCATTTGCCGAAAAATATCGATGTGGATGAAGTGAACCAGCTGCTGAATATCAATTTTAATGATCCATTATCGGTGCGTGACCGGACGATGTTGGAAGTGATGTATGGTGCTGGATTACGTTTGTCGGAGTTGGTGAGCCTTGATTGCCCGCATCTGGAGCTTGAAAGTGGAGAAGTATGGGTTTCAGGTAAAGGCAGTAAAGAGCGGAAGGTGCCTTTGGGACATACTGCGGTTGAATGGCTTAATCGTTGGTTGGCAATGCGGGAACTATTCGAGCCGGAGGATAATGCTGTTTTTGTCTCAAAGAGTGGGCGGCGGATATCAACCCGTAATGTACAAAAACGGTTTGCTCAGTGGGGAATACGCCAGGGAATAAGTAGTCATATTCATCCTCATAAATTGCGCCACTCTTTTGCCACTCATATTCTGGAATCCAGCGGTGATTTGCGCGCAGTTCAGGAATTACTTGGTCATGCCAGCCTATCTTCCACACAAATCTATACTCATTTGGATTTCCAGCATTTGACAAAAGTGTATGATGTAGCCCATCCCAGAGCCAAACGGGGGAAATCGTAATGCGTTTTTACCGGCCTCTTGCGCCAGTGTTAGCGATGACATTTGATCTGGATGATACGCTGTATGATAATCATCCAGTCATGGATAAAACGGAAGAGGAAGTACTGAATTTTGTACGGCGGTATGATCCTAGGTTCAGTCATCTTAATCATCAGGATCTATGCGCTTTCCGTGAATTGACACTTGAGCAGTATCCTGAAATTTGTCATGACATGACTTTATGGCGCTGGCACTCCTCAAAGTTGATGTTTTGCTATTACGGTTTTAGCCGTGAAGATGCTGATCGGGGGGCAGATGATGTCATGGCGCATTTCACCCTCTGGCGTAATCGGATTGATATTCCTGAATCAACACATAAGACCCTGACGGCACTTGCTGAACAGATGCCACTAGTAGCCATTACTAATGGCAATGCAGAACCCGCTGCTTGTGGCCTTGCCCCTTATTTTAAATTTGTGCTGAAAGCTGGCCCTGATGGGCGTGCAAAACCTTGCAGTGATATGTACTGTTTGGCTGCGGATCGTCTGGGTTTAGCGCTTGGGCAAATCTTACATGTCGGTGATGACTTGAATACTGATGTGGCAGGGGCACTGCGTAGTGGTATGCAAGCTTGCTGGATGAATACTAAGAATAAAAAACGATTGCAGACGATGGAAAGCTGCCTACTGCCTCACATTGAGATTTACGATTTGGCTTCTTTGACAGCATTGATATAATCAAGAAATTATTCTGTATAAAAACACAGCAACCTCTGGGTGCTGTCTAATCAATCGATGGTAACTATGGACGTCTCCTATCTGCTCGAAAGTCTGAATGACAAACAACGGGAAGCGGTAGCTGCTTCGCGGACTAATATGTTGGTATTAGCAGGCGCGGGGAGTGGTAAAACCCGGGTTCTGGTACATCGAATTGCTTGGTTGTTATCGGTGGAGAAAGCTTCGCCATTTTCCATTATGGCCGTGACCTTCACCAATAAAGCGGCTGCGGAGATGCGTCATCGGATTGAAAACTTGATCGGTACCAGTCAAGGTGGAATGTGGATTGGTACGTTTCACGGTTTGGCTCATCGTTTGTTACGAGCCCATCATCTGGATGCTAATTTGCCACAGGATTTTCAGATTCTTGACAGTGAAGATCAAAATCGCCTACTTAAACGCATTATCAAAGCGATGAATCTGGATGATAAACAATGGCCAGCTCGTCAAGGCATGTGGTACATCAATGGTAAAAAAGATGAAGGATTGCGGCCACAGCATATTGAAAGTTATGGCAACCCTGTTGAGGCGACATGGCAGAAAATTTATCAGGCTTACCAAGAGGCTTGTGATCGGGCCGGGCTAGTGGATTTTGCTGAGCTTTTACTGCGAGCTCATGAGTTGTGGCTGAATAAACCTCAGATCCTGCAACATTACCGTGGCCGCTTTACTAATATTCTAGTGGATGAGTTTCAGGACACTAACAGTATTCAATATGCTTGGATCCATCTGTTGGCAGGGGAAACAGGCAAAGTGATGATTGTCGGGGATGATGATCAATCTATTTATGGTTGGCGTGGGGCTCAAGTTGAGAACATTCAGCGTTTTCTGAAAGATTTTTCCGGCGCTGAAACTATCCGTTTGGAGCAGAATTACCGTTCCACCAGTAATATTCTGAAAGTTGCCAATACGCTGATTGCTAATAATAGTGATCGTCTGGGTAAAAATCTGTGGACTGATGGTATAGAGGGTGAGCCCATCTCCCTTTATTGTGCATTTAATGAACTGGATGAAGCCCGTTATGTGGTCGGCCGGATAAAAAATTGGCTTGAAAATGGTGGTGCCCTGAAAAACTGTGCCATACTTTACCGCAGCAACGCTCAGTCCCGTGTACTGGAAGAGGCGCTGTTACAGGCATCAATGCCATACCGTATTTATGGTGGTCAACGATTCTTTGAACGTCAGGAAATTAAAGATGCACTGGCTTACCTGCGTTTGATTGCCAATCGTCATGACGACGCGGCGTTTGAACGTGTGGTGAATACGCCTACCCGTGGTATTGGTGACAGAACTTTAGATATTGTGCGTCAAGCGGCTCGTGAACGGCAGCAAACGATGTGGGACTGTTGTCAGATATTGCTTCAAGAGAAAGTGCTGGCTGGGCGTGCCGCTGCTTCCTTACAGCGTTTTATTGAACTGATTGACGCATTATCGACAGGAACAGAAGATATGCCATTGCATGTTCAGACTGACAGGGTTATCCGTGATTCTGGCCTGCGGGCAATGTATCAGCAGGAAAAAGGTGAAAAAGCGCAGGCGCGTATTGAAAACCTTGAAGAGCTTGTCACGGCGACTCGCCAGTTTAGCTATCAGGAAGAGGATGAAGATTTTACGCCATTGCAGGCGTTTCTTTCCCATGCCGCGCTGGAATCGGGAGAAGGGCAGGCCGATGCCTACCAAGATTCGGTGCAACTGATGACATTACATTCGGCTAAAGGACTGGAATTCCCACAGGTATTTATTGTTGGCATGGAAGAAGGCATGTTCCCAAGCCAGATGTCGATTGAAGAAGGTGGACGTTTGGAAGAGGAGCGTCGTTTGGCTTATGTGGGGCTGACACGTGCAATGGAAAAGCTGACCATCACTTATGCCGAAAGTCGTCGTTTATATGGCAAAGAGGTTTATCATCGGCCATCTCGTTTTATTGGGGAACTGCCGTCAGAATGTATTGAAGAAGTTCGGTTACGTGCGACAGTATCTCGTCCAGTTAGCCATAGTCGGTTAGGTACACCAATTAGCTCCAATGATAGCGGTTATGCTCTTGGGCAACGTGTTCGTCATCCTAAATTTGGTGAAGGAACCATTATCAATATGGAGGGGAGTGGTGAAAATAGCCGATTGCAAATCGCGTTTCAAGGGGAAGGGATTAAGTGGCTGGTTGCTGCTTATGCCAGACTTGAAATGGTCTGAAAATAATATCCAGGTTGAATGTTGACAGGCTTTTTCTTCTAAGCGTAACATTCGCGCCTTACGATCACGTAGGGAGTAAAGGAGACTTATGATACATGCTGAGCGCATTTAAGTTAGAGAATAATCGCCTGCTCCGTCTTGAATTTGAAGAGGGAGAAAAGTTATCTGATTCCTTATGGGTAGATTTGGTTGAGCCGGAAGAACAAGACAGGCTGCAAGTTCAAAATGAATTAGGCCAAATTCTGGCAACCCGACCGGAACTGGATGACATTGAGGCGTCGGCGCGTTTTTTTGAAGATGAAGACGGGATACACGTCCACTCATTTTTTTACTTTGAAGACGCGGAAGACCATGCTGGCAACGCAACAGTTGCATTTACTATTCGTGATGGTCGTCTCTATACGTTGCGAGAGCGGGAGCTCCCTGCGTTCCGATTGTATCGTATGCGTGCTCGTAATCAGACATTAGTCGATGGTAATGCTTATGAAGTGCTAATGGATCTGTTTGAAACCAAGATTGAACAGTTGGCTGATGTTATCGAAAATATTTACAGCGTACTGGAATCCCTGAGCCGGGTCATTATGGAAGGGAAACAGGGTGATGAGTTTGATATTGCCTTGTCCAGTCTTGCTGAACAGGAAGATATTAGCTGGAAGGTTCGCTTATGTCTTATGGATACACAGCGTGCGCTTAACTTCTTGGTGCGACGGGCCCGTTTGCCGGGAGCTCAACTAGAGCAGGCCCGTGAAATCTTGCGGGATATTGAATCACTGTTGCCACATAATGAATCTTTGTTTCAAAAAGTTAATTTCTTGATGCAGGCGGCAATGGGTTTTATCAATATTGAACAGAGCAGAATTATCAAAATCTTCTCGGTTGTCTCTGTGGTATTCCTGCCGCCAACGCTGGTGGCTTCCAGTTATGGTATGAACTTTGAATTTATGCCGGAGTTACACTGGACATTTGGTTATCCGGGCGCAATTGGTTTAATGATTGCGGCCGGCCTTGCACCGTATCTCTATTTTAAGCGGAAGAATTGGCTTTAA